>NZ_SMLA01000031.1:0-73223 GCF_004349225.1 Saccharopolyspora karakumensis | reverse complement strand
CCTGGTCCCACTCGGTGTCCCACTGCAACCGCGATGCCTGCTCGGCCCAGAACGCCTCGCGGTCCGCATCGGCCTGGCCGTAGAGCGCCGACGTGGCGTTGGCCTGCGCCGCGAAATCCTCGGACGGTGCGAATCGGTCGTGGGCTTCGTTGCTCACGGACACTCCCTGATGCTCGGTGCGCGGTACTGGGCACGCAACGTAAGCAACTCCCGTGATCTCTGGCACCACCTGCGCGACCGATCGTCGTGCTGACGCGTTCGAACGCCCCTGCTCCGCGACGAGCGGCGGACGAGCGGTCTCGCTCACGTCAGCCGAACGGATTAGCATCCCAGCATCCATCAATGGCGATTTGGGGTTCTCGATGCCGGTGCCGACCAACCGCACGCCGTCAGGCGCGTGGTGGCTGCGGCGCTCGGACTCCGAACCGGTGCTGCGGACCGCGCGCCGCCTGGCCGTGAACCTGCGCGCCGGTCCCGCCGGTCCGGGAGTGCCCGGCGCGCTGCGCGACCTCCGCCGGCTCCTCGACGTGAACGCGGTCGGGCTCAGCGACCTGTCCGGGTCGCTGCAGTGGTCCGGCCGTTCCCCGGCCGAACCGGACGCGGTGACCGCGGTGGCCGACGTGCTGCACACCGAAACCCGCAGCGGCCGCCCGCCGCTGGTGGCGATGCCGCTGCTGGTCCAGGACGAGCTCGCCGGGGTGCTGGTCATCGACGGCGAGGTCCGGATGTCCGCGGTGCGCGAAGCCACCGCCTGGGTCGAGGACGCGCTGGAGCACGGCAGGCTGGAGCACTCCGCGGAGCTGGCCGCGCAGTCCGAGCTGCGCGCGCTGCGGGCCGAGATCTCCCCGCACTTCATGTACAACGCGATGACCGTGATCGGCTCGCTCGTGCGCTCCGACCCCGAGCGCTCCCACGAGCTGATGCTCGACTTCGCCGAGTTCATCCGCTACGGGCTGGCCCGGCACCGCGACTACACCACCGTCTCCGACGAGTTCCACGCCATCGAGACCTACCTGGCCCTGCAGCGCGCGGTGCTGGGGGAGCGGCTGCGGGTGCAGATCCGGGTCGCGCCCGAGGTGCTGGCGGTGGCGATCCCGTACCTGGTGCTGCAGCCGCTGGTCGAGAACGCCGTGCGGCACGGCTTGGAACCCCGGTTCACCCCGGGCACCGAAGGGGTCGGGACCGTGCAGGTGCGCGGCGAGGCCGAGGGCAACGACCTGGTCATCAGCGTCGAGGACGACGGGGTGGGGATGGACCCCGCCCACGCCGAGGCGATCCTGGCCGGGCACGGGCCTGCCGACTCGGTCGGGCTGGCCAACGTCGACCGGCGGCTGCGCAGCGTCTACGGGGCCTGGTACGGGCTGGTCGTCGAAACCGCCGAGGGAGCGGGCACCCGAGTGGTGGTCCGCGTCCCGCGATTCCATCCGGGAGTGGTGCCGAGTTGAGCGAAGGACTGCGCGCGCTGGCCGTGGACGATCTCCCGCCCGCGCTCGACGAGCTGTGCAGGCTGCTGCGGGAAGCCCCCGAGGTCGCCGAGGTCGTGGCGGCCTCGGACTCGCTGAGCGCGCTGCGCACGTTGCAGAGCGACCGGTTCGACGTGGTGTTCCTGGACATCTCCATGCCCGGGCTGGACGGCGTGGAGCTGGCGTCGCTGCTGGCGAAGATGAGCGAGCCGCCGGTGATCGTGTTCGTCACCGCCTACGAGCAGCACGCCGTGCAGGCCTACGACATCGGAGCAGTTGACTACCTGCTCAAACCCGTTCGCGCGGAACGGCTCTCGGCGGCGCTGGACCGCGTGAGCCGGCTGCTGGCCACTGAGGACGTCGCGGAACCCGTTCCGGCGCAACCGGACGCGATGGTGGCGCTCCCGGTCGAGACGGCGGGGCGGACCCGCTACGTGCGGCGCAGCGAGGTGCTGTTCGTCGAGGCGCACGGCGACTACGTGCGGCTGAACACCCGCAGCGGCGTGCACGTGGTGCGCATGCCCCTCTCGCGGCTCGAGGAGTACTGGGAGGGGGCCGGTTTCGTGCGGGTGCACCGCAGCTTCCTGCTGTCGCTGGACGCGGTGCGGGAACTGCGCAGCGACTCCGCCGGAGCGCTCAACGCCCACACCGACGCCGGGGACGTCCCGGTCAGCCGCAGGCACGCCCGGGACCTGCGGGAGCGGTTGCTGGACAACGCCCGTCAGGCCGAGATCACCCACCCGCGGGGGCGCGGATGAGCGGTGGTCCCAAGCGGGTGGCGGTGACCAGCCCGCAAACCCGGGTGGCGCACGCTCGCCGCGTGATGCGGCGGCGCTGGCGAGCGCCGCGCCTGGAACCGGGGGAGGCCCTGCGGGCCAGAGCCCTGCACCGGGCGCAGCGCAGGCTCGGCGCGGTGACGCTGCTCCTGCTGTTCGCGCTGGTCTTCGGGCTGCCGCTGGTGTTCGCCGCGGCCCCGGCGCTCGACGAGATGCGGGTCCTCGGAGTCCCGGTCTCCTGGGGATTGCTGGTGCTGCTGCCGTTCCCGGCGATGGCCGCGCTGGCGCGCTGGCAGCTGCGCGCGGCCGAGCGCGTCGAGGAGCGCTGAGGCGTGTTCGCGCTGCTGGCCGTCGCGGTCGTCGTGCTCCTCACCCTGCTGATCGGGCTGCGCGGGGTGGCGGCCATGCGCACCACCTCGGACTTCCTGGTCGCCTCCCGGCAGGTGTCTCCGCTGGTCAACGCGGCGGCGGTCTCGGGGGAGTACCTGTCGGCGGCGTCCTTCCTCGGCGTGGCCGGGCTGATGCTGTCCAACGGCGTGGGAGCGCTGTGGTACCCGGTGGGGTTCACCGCCGGGTACGTCGCGATGCTGGTGCTGGTCGCGGCCCCGATGCGGCGTTCCGGGGCGCTCACGGTGCCCGACTTCGCCGAGGCCCGCTTCGCCTCGCCGGAGCTGCGGCGGCTGGCCGCGGTGGTGGTGCTCATCATCGGCGGGCTGTACCTGGTCCCGCAGTTCCGCACCGCGGGTCTGGTGCTCAGCGTCGTCAGCGGGACGCCGTACTGGGTGGGCGTGGTCATCGCCGGGACCGCGGTGTCGGTGACCCTCGCGCTGGGCGGCATGCGGGCGGCGACCTACGTGCAGGCGTTCCAGTTCTGCCTGAAGCTGCTGCTGTTCGTGATCCCCGCGGTGTGGCTGGTGCTGCAGGTGGGCCCGGCGGTGCGGCACGAGGCGCTGCACCCGGTGCAGTTCACCCACTTCGCCGAGGACACCCCGGTGACCTTCCGCGTCGCGGTGGACCTCGACGTCACCGAGCCGGTGACCGCGCGCGACGCCGAGGGACGGCCGGTGCCGCTGCCGCCGGGCGCTCACGAGATCGAGGCGGGGCGGACGCTGACGTTCCCGGCCGGTGCGGCGGTCCCCGAGATCGACGGCATGGACGTGCCGGGCGGGCCGGACTGGCGGCGGCCGCTGCTGGACCTGGAGAACGCCGGTCACCCGCTGCTGGGGACCTGGGCGGTGCTGGTGGCCACCATGTTCGGCACGATGGGGTTGCCGCACGTCATCGTGCGGTTCCACACCAGCCCCGACGGGCGCGCGGCACGGCGGGCCGCGGCCATCACCGTGCTGCTGCTGGGCAGCTTCTACCTGTTCCCCGGCATCTACGGCGCGCTCGGCCGGGTGCTCGTGCCGCAGCTGTACCTCTCCGGCGTCACCGACTCCGTGGTGGTCGGCTTGCCCGCGCAGGTCGACACCGGCTGGGTCGGCACGGTGTTCACCTCTCTGCTCACCGGCGGAGCGTTCGCGGCGTTCCTGGCGACCTCGCTGGGCCTGCTGCTGGTGGTCTCCGGCGCGATCTCCCACGACCTCACCCCGGGCGGTCTCGGTCAGCTGCGCTGGACCGTGCTGGGCGCGGCGGCGGTGGTCGTCCTGCTCGCGCTGCAGGCCGCTCACCTGTCCGCCGGCGTGCTCGTGACCTGGGGATTCACCGTCGCCGCCGCCACGTTCTGCCCGCTGCTGGTGCTGGGCATCTGGTGGCCGCGGCTGACCAGGACCGGGGCGCTGTGGGGCGTGCTCGTCGGGCTGACCGCCACCTCGGGCGCCATCGGCGCGACCCTGTTCGGCCCGCAGCTCGACGGCGTGCCCGCGATCCTGCTCGCCCAGCCCGCTCCCTGGGCGGTCCCGCTGTCCTTCGCCACGATGATCGCGATCTCGCTGCGCGGGAAGACCCCGACGTGGGCGGAGACCGCCATGCTGCGCCTGCACCTGGACGAACCGTCGCGCTCCCGAACGCGATGTTGACCCGCAGGTAACGGGCCGGAGAAGGGCGCGACCGCTCGTCCCGGTCGGCCCGCCGTTCGTCGACCGTTCGTCTCGCGCGTCGGTCATCGGTCCCGGACGGCTCCCGCTGCTGCTCGCGGCTTCCTTAACGTGGCGCTCCTCACACGTTAGGGAGGATCCGTGAGCACCACCGACTCGGCCAATCCGCCGCCCACCGAAGATGTGTGGCACGAGGCCCACGCCAGCGAGGACTTCGCCTTGCTGCGCCGGCGGCTGCGGGCGTTCGTCTTCCCGGTCTCCGCGCTGTTCCTCGTCTGGTACCTCGTCTACGTGCTGCTGGCCGACTACGCGCACGGCTTCATGTCGATCAAGCTCGTCGGCAACATCAACATCGGGCTGGTCCTGGGCCTGCTGCAGTTCGTGTCCACCTTCGTCATCACCACGCTCTACGTGCGCTACGCCAACCGGCACCTGGACCCGGTGGCCGAGCGCATCCGCGCCAAGGTCGAAGACGCCTCCTGACAACCCTGAGGAGAAGCTGGGATGTACCACCTCGCGCAGGGGTTGCAAGGAAGCAACCCGCTGCTCAACATCGGAATCTTCGCGGCCTTCGTCGTGGTGACGCTGGTCGTCGTGCTGCGCGCCAGCCGCAACACCCGCAGCGCGGCCGACTACTACGCGGGCGGCCGTGCGTTCTCCGGGCCGCAGAACGGGATCGCGATCGCCGGTGACTACCTGTCGGCGGCGTCGTTCCTCGGCATCGTCGGCGCGATCGCGCTCTACGGCTACGACGGATTCCTGTACTCCATCGGCTTCCTGGTCGCCTGGCTGGTCGCGCTGCTTCTGGTGGCCGAACTGCTGCGCAACACCGGCAAGTACACGATGGGCGACGTGCTGGCGTTCCGGATGCGCCAGCGCCCGGTGCGCGCCGCGGCGGCGACTTCGACGCTGATGGTCAGCTTCTTCTACCTGCTGGCGCAGATGGCGGGTGCGGGCGTGCTCGTCTCGCTGCTGCTGGGCGTGTCCAGCGGGAGCGGGCAGGCGCTGGTGATCGCGATCGTCGGCGTCATCATGATCGTCTACGTGCTGGTCGGCGGCATGAAGGGCACCACCTGGGTGCAGATCATCAAGGCGGTGCTGCTCATCAGCGGCGCGGCCGTGATGACGGTGTGGACGCTGGGGATCTACGGCTTCGACTTCTCGGGCCTGCTTCAGGCGGCGGTCGACCGGGCGTCCTCCGGTGAGAAGCTGCTCAACCCCGGCGCCAAGTACGGCAAGTCCGAGACCAGCAAGCTGGACTTCCTGTCCCTGGGCATCGCCCTGGTGCTGGGCACCGCGGGTCTGCCGCACGTGCTGATGCGCTTCTACACGGTGCCGACCGCCAAGGAAGCGCGGCGCTCGGTCGTGTGGGCGATCTGGCTGATCGGCCTGTTCTACCTGTTCTCGCTGGTGCTGGGCTACGGCGCGGCGGCCATCGTGGGACCGGAGACGATCAAGAACGCGCCGGGTTCGTCGAACTCCGCGGCGCCGCTGCTCGCCCAGGCGCTGGGCGGACCGCTGCTGCTCGGCTTCATCGCCGCGGTCGCCTTCGCCACGATCCTGGCCGTGGTCGCGGGGCTGACCATCACCGCGTCGGCGTCGTTCGCCCACGACATCTACGCCAACGTGATCAAGCGCGGGAAGGTCGAGGACAAGGACGCCGAGGTCCGCGTCGCGCGGATCACCGCGGTGGTCATCGGCGCGGTCGCCATCGTCGGCGGCATCCTGGCCCGCAACCAGAACGTCGCGTTCCTGGTGGCGCTGGCCTTCGCCGTGGCGGCCTCGGCGAACCTGCCGACGATCCTGTACTCGCTGTTCTGGAAGCGGTTCAACACCTCCGGCGCGCTGTGGAGCATCTACGGCGGCCTGGTCACCACCGTGGTGCTGATCGTGTTCTCCCCGGCGGTGTCCGGGACCGAGGACTCGATGCTGCCGAACGTGGACTTCCACTGGTTCCCGCTGCAGAACCCGGGTCTGGTCTCGATCCCGGCGGCGTTCTTCTTCGGGTGGTTGGGCACGGTCCTGTCCAAGGAGCACCTGGAGGACAAGTACGCCGAGATGGAGGTTCGCTCGCTGACCGGCGCGGGCGCTGAGAAGGCGTCCGCGCACTGACCGTCGTGCTGCACGGCGGTCCCCGGTGGGCCGGGGCGCGATCCCCTCTCGCGCCCCGGCCCACCGCGCGTTTCGGGCGTTCGTCGAATTGAGTCCGGTCGCGGAATGCGGGTCGGCCGCAGAATGATGAAGTGGAATTGAAGGCTCCGCTTCAGCTGGGCAGGTTCACCCGTTTCCCGTCAGGGCCGAAGGCCTCGCCCGCGCAGGCGAGGAACCGGCATCGGCCGTTCGCCTCCGTCGCACGGGCGCCGTTCGCGGCTCGCGGTTGGTGCGAACGGGGTCGCGGCGCCTGCTTTGGGCGAATTCTGGTGAGATCCGCAAGCCTTTGGCGAAAAATGCCCGTTTCTGCGATGAATAGTTGATTGCGGATGAAACCACGTTAATCTTCTTGCGTCCGATGATTTTTCTGGCCCCACTGGCACTTTATCGGCTCACTCATTGATCGGTGGTCTGACCGATCGCCTTGATCGACTCCCTTGCAGCGGATCTCGCGCGCCCGGATCGGGCCGGTGATCCCTGAGCGAAAGGCGTCCGATGAAACCCAGAACCGCAGCACGAATCACCGGAGCGGCGCTCGGCGCCGCTGGAACGGTCGCAGCGCTGACCGCACCCGCGACCATCGCCGAACCCGCCGGTCCGCCGGTGTCGCCGGAGCTGGTCACCGCCATGCAGCGCGACCTCGGTCTCACCGCTGACCAGGCGGTGGCGCGGCTCGGCCAGGAGGCCGTCGCCGCACGAGCGGACAGCGTGCTGCGCGACGCGCTCGCGGGCAGCTACGGCGGCTCCTACTTCGACGCGACCCTGGGCAAGCTCGTCGTCGGGACCACCGACGCGGCGAAGTCCGACGAGGTGCGCGCGGCCGGTGCCGAACCCCGGCAGGTCGGCGCGAGCGAGCGGCAGCTCGACGGGATCGTCGACGCCCTCAACGCCCGCGGCGCGCAGGCTCCCGCAGCGGTGACCGGCTGGTACGCCGACGTGCAGGAGAACGCGGTGGTGGTCACCACCCAGCCCGGAACCTCGGAGCAGGCAAGAGGTTTCGTGCGCGACGCGCAGGTGTCGCAGGAGTCGGTGCGGGTGCTGGAGTCCCCCGCGGAGCCGGAGACCTACGCCGACGTCGTCGGCGGCTACGCCTACTACACCGCCTCCGGCGCGCGGTGCTCGATGGGCTTCGCCGTCCAAGGTGGGTTCGTGACCGCGGGTCACTGCGGTGCACCGGGCGAGCGCACCACCCAGCCGACCGGCTACTTCGCCGGGTCGTCCTTCCCGGGCAACGACTACGCCTTCGTCAACACCGGCACGGACGACACCGGACACCCCCTCGTCTACGACTACAGCGGCGGGTACGTCCGGGTGTCCGGGTCCGCGGAAGCCCCGCTGGGCTCGTCGATCTGCCGTTCCGGTTCGACCACGGGCTGGCACTGCGGCACCGTGCTGGCCAAGAACCAGTCGGTGCGCTACCAGGAGGGGACGGTCAGCGGGCTCACCCGGACCAACGTTTGCGCCGAACCGGGCGACTCCGGCGGTTCGTTCATCTCCGGCAACCAGGCCCAGGGGATGACCTCCGGCGGCTGGGGCGATTGCCGCACCGGCGGCGAGACCTACTACCAGCCGGTCCGAGAAGCCCTCTCTGCCTACGGGTTGACGCTGCTGACCCAGTAGGTGGTGACGCTGTTGCTGCGACCCCGTCCGACCACCGGGTCGCAGCCACGCGTGCCCCCGAGGGATCCCCCTCGCTCAGGAGGGAACCAGGGACTTGGCGGCGAGCGGGACGCATTCGCAGGTCACCGGCAGCTCCGCGAACCGCTCGCCGTCTGCGTAACCCGTGACTCCTGGTGTCGACAGGTGGACCCGGCTGGCCCGGTAGGTCGTGACCTGCGAGTGCTGGACGTGCGTTCCGGGGTAGAGCGTGGGCAGCAGCCGCACGATCTGGTCGCGCCGGGCCGGTCCGATGACGGTGACGTCGAACAGGCCGTCGTCGGGCACCGCGTCCGGGCAGATCCGCATGCCGCCGCCGTAGGTCTGGCCGTTGCCGACGGCGACCAGGATCGCCTGCGTCGAGACCTCCCGGCCGTCGAGTTCCAGGACGTAGTCCAGCGGACGCAGTCGTGCCAGCTCGACGAGCGTCGCGAGGTTGTAGCGCAGCTTTCCGCGCGGCCACTTCATCCGGTTGGTGCGCTCGGTGACCAGGGCGTCGAATCCACCGGCGAACGCCGTGCCGAACCAGCGGTCGCCGACGCGACCCAGGTCGATCGGGCGCACGACGCCGTCGAGCACCACCTGAGCGGCCGAAACCGGGTCGTGGCGCGGTACTCCGAGCATCCGGGCGTGGTCGTTGCCCGTTCCGGCGGGGATGACGCCGAAGGGCGTGTCCGTCCCGGCGACCGCTTGCAGCGCGGTGTTGACGACTCCGTCACCGCCGCAGGCGACCAGCGCCCCGGTCCCCGCCGCGACGGCTCGGCGTGCGAGCGCCAGCGAATCCGCCTCGTCCCGGCCCACCAGCACCGTCGCCGACGCGCCGGATGCCCGCAGGTGTCGCAGCGCGCGCAGCGCGACGGCAGCGGTTCGGCCCTGCCCGGAGCGAGGGTTGACCAGCAGGTGGACATCGGTGATCACGGGATCAGCTTTCCGGGGTTGAGCACGCCGGTCGGGTCCACGGTGGACTTGACCGCGCGCAGCACCTGCACGCCGAGCTCGCCGATCTCGTCGGTGAGCCACGCCCGGTGGTCCAGGCCCACGGCGTGGTGGTGGGTGATGGTGGCTCCGGACCGGCTGATGGCGTCGCCCGCCGCGCGCTTGGCCTGCAGCCACTGCGCCACCGGGTCCTCGCCGCGTCCGCAGGCCACCGTGAAGTACAGCGACGCACCCGTCGGGTAGACGTGCGAGATGTGGCACATGACCAGGGGAGGGGTGCCCTGAGCCTGCAGCGATTCGGTGAGCGCCTGGCGCACGGCGTCGCAGGTCGCGGTCAGCTGGGACCAGGTGCACGCGGTTTCCAGCGTTTCCACCACGGTGTTGACGTCGAGCAGCGCGTCGCGCAGGTACGGGCCGTGGTAGCGGCCGTGGTCCCACTTCTCGGCGGGGCCGGCGCCCAGCGAGGTGCCGCCGGCGGCGGCCAGCAGTTCCGCCACCCGCGGGCGGGCGGCGATGCGCGTTCCCTCGAAGCGCGTGATCATCAGGCATCCGCCGGTCTGCTCGCCGCTGCCGACGTCGCGCGCGGTGGCGAGGTTGATCATCGTCTCGGCCTCGTCGGAGAGCCGGGCGACGGTGGGCAGCGCGCCTTCCTGGGCGAGCAGCCGCAGCGCCTTCGCGCCGGTGGCGAAGTCCGGGAACGACCAGGCCTCGGATTCCACCTCCTGCGGCTTCGGGTGCGCCCGGACGGTCACCTCGGTGATGATCCCCAGCGCGCCCTCCGAGCCGAGGAAGAGCTGCCGCAGGTCCGGTCCCGCCGCGGACGCGGGGGCCCGGCCGAGGTCGAGCTCGCCGTTCGGGGTCGCGACGCGCAGCCGCACGACCATGCCGTCGAACCGGCCGTACCCGGCCGATGCCTGGCCGGAGGAGCGCGTCGCCGCGAAACCGCCGATGCTCGCGTGCTCGAAGCTCTGCGGGAAGTGGCCCAGGGTGAAGCCGTGCTCGGACAGCAGGGCCTCGGCCTCCGGGCCGCGCAGCCCGGCCTGCAAGGTCGCGGTCTGCGACTCGGCGTCGACCTCCAGCAGGCGGTCCAGCAGTCGCAGGTCCAGGGCGATGACCGAGCTGAAGCCGCCGCGCTCCGGCTCCACGCCACCGACGACGCTGGTCCCGCCCCCGAACGGGACCACCGCTACCCGGTGCTCGGCGCACTGCGCCAGCACCGCGCCCACCTGCTCGTGGGAGCCGGGCAGCACCACGGCGTCGGGCGCGGACTCCGCCTCGCCGGCGCGCCGGCGCAGCAGGTCCGGGGTGCTCTTGCCGCCCGAGTGCAGCAGCCGGGTGTCGTCGTCGGTGCGCACGCCGTCGTCACCGACGATCGCGGCCAACGCCGAGCGGACCTCGGCGGGCAGTCGCGATTCCCCGACGCGCACCTCGGAGCGGCTCACCGAGGGCGTGTCCCGGCGTTCCACGCCGAGGCCCTGTTCGATCAGGGTGCGCACCTCCTCGGAAACGGGGCTCGCCCCCTCGGCGGTGCCCCAGGCGTTCCACTCCTGCTCCGTGGTGTATTGCTCAAGCTCAGCCATGCGTTACAGTTTTACACATGACGTCAAGTCGTAACTACGATGCCATCCTCGACGCCGCGAAGCAGTGCGTGCTCTCGGTCGGCATGCGACGCACCACGCTGGCGGAGATCGCACGCCGAGCGGGGGTGAGCCGCCCGACGGTCTACCGGCGCTGGCCGGACGTGCGAACGCTGTCGGCGGACCTGCTCACCCGCGAGCTCGTCGCCCTGCTCCCGGCCGACTCCGGGGAGGGGCCGCGCGCGTACGGCGTCGACGGGATCGTGCGCACCGTTTCGGCCGTGCGGCAGCACCCGCTGTTCGTCAAGATCCTCGAAACCGACCCGGAACTGCTGACCACCTACGTGTTCGACCGGCTCGGCGCCAGCCAGCAGCGCATCCTCGACGTCCTCGCCGCCGCCATCCGCCGCGGGCAAGCGGGCGGCACGATCCGCCGGGGCGACCCGGACGAGATCGCCGCGATGGTCCTGCTGCTGGCGCAGTCCGCGGTCCTGTCCGCCCGCATCGTCTCCGACGCGCTTCCGCCGGAACGCCTCGACGCGCAGCTGCGCGTCGTGCTCGACGCCTACCTCAGCCCCGAGGAGTGATCTGATGATCTCGCTGAACGCCGCCCGGCGCACCAGGGACCTGACCGAGCTCGCCGAGGGGGGCGAGGTCGACCTGCTCGTCGTCGGCGGCGGTGTGACCGGCGCGGGCGTCGCGTTGGACGCCGCCTCCCGAGGCCTGAGCGTGGTGCTGGCCGAGAAGCACGACCTGGCCTTCGGCACCAGCCGGTGGAGCTCGAAGCTGGTGCACGGCGGACTGCGCTACCTGGCGTCCGGCAACGTCGGCATCGCCTACGAGAGCGCCGTGGAACGCCGCATCCTGATGGAGCGCACCGCCCCGCACCTGATCCGCCCGCTCCCGCAGCTGGTGCCGCTGCTGTCGGGAGTCGGCGCGAAGCAGGTGGCGCTGGTGGCCGCCGGGTTCGTCGCAGGTGACCTGCTGCGCCGAGGATCCGGGACCGCCGGATCGGTGCTGGCCCCGCCGCGCGCGGTCTCCCGCGTGGAGACGCGGCGGATGGTGCCGACCGTCCGGCAGGAGGGGCTGCGCGGTGGCCTGCTGTCCTGGGACGGTCAGCTCGTCGACGACGCGCGGCTGGTGGTGGGCCTCGCGCGGACCGCGGCGTCGCACGGGGCCCGCGTCTTGACGCGCTGCGCGGCCGAGGAGGTCACCGGTGACGGTGCCGTGCTGCGGGATCGGCTCACCGGGGAGACCGTCGACGTCCGAGCTCGGAAGGTGATCAACGCGGCCGGGGTGTGGGCCGGTGAGGTGGCGCCGGGACTGCGCCTGCGCCCGAGCCGGGGAACGCACCTGGTCGTCTCCGACGCGGTGTTCGGTGGGCTGGACGCGGGGCTCACGGTGCCGATCCCCGGCACCACCAACCGGTTCGTGTTCGCGCTCCCCGCCGGGCACGGCCGTGTCTACATCGGACTGACCGATGAGGAGCAGGACGGACCGATCCCCGATGTGCCGACCGCCTCGGCCGATGAGATCTCGTTCCTGCTGAAGACGGTCAACTCCGTGCTGGCCCGGCCGATCCGCGAGCAGGACGTGCTCGGCACGTACTCCGGCCTGCGTCCTCTGCTGGACGCCGGTGACGGCCAGAGCTCGGACCTCTCGCGCGAGCACGCGGTCATCACCGGTGACAACGGCGTGATCAGCGTCGTGGGCGGGAAGCTGACGACCTACCGCAAGATGGCGCAGGACGCCGTGGACGCCACCGCGCTGACCACCCGGCCGTGCCGCACGCGCGAGCTGCCCCTCGTGGGCGCGGCGAGCTCCGCACGACTGTCCACCGTGGATGCTCCGCAGCGGCTGATCTCCCGCTACGGAACCGAAGCGGCGGCCGTCGTCGCCGAGGCCGGCGGTGACCGCCGGTTCCTGGAACCCATCGACGGGGTGGACGTCACCCCGGCCGAGCTCCGCTTCGCGGTGCGGCGCGAGGGCGCTCTCGACGTCTCCGACCTGCTCGACCGGCGCACCCGACTCGGCCTGGTCGCGGCCGACCGCGAACTCGCGACCAACGCCGCGGAGGAGGCGCTGGCCCGGGGCTGACGGCACCCGGTGGGGGAGCTGGGACTCGCCGAACTAGCGCGCGTGGCTGTGGGAGACCGCGTGCGCTGGTTCCGCGAGGTCGCTCTGGGCGTATACGTCGGTGAGGATGCGCAGCGCCTTCGTGGCTTCTCGGGGGCTGATCCAGAACGGTTCGTCGTCGCCGAGCCGGGCGTAGAAGTCGCCGATGAGCGCTTCGTGGGACGCGCCCCAGTAGGAGCGGCCGTTCGACGACGACCGCCGTTCGGCCACCGCGCGCACGCGTCCGTCGGTGTGGGTGATGGTGAGGTCGCCGCGGATCGCGAGGGCACCGCGCTCGGCGGTGATGTCGATGGTGACGGGCGCGTGGACCACGTTGGCCAGCGAGCCGAACACCAGGCTGCGCGCCCCGCCGCCGTGGGTCAGCAGCATCTCGGCGGTGTCCTCGACCTCGATGAGGTGCCGGCGGGTGGAGGCGCGGCCCTGGACCTCGACGACGTCGCCGACGAGCCACTGCACCAGGTCGAGGGTGTGGATGGCCTGGTTGATGAGCAGCCCGCCGCCGGCGGTGGCCCACCTGCCGCGCCACGGCTTGGCGAGGTAGTAGTCCGGGGTGCGGGTCCACAGCACCGTGGCGGTCGCGCCGAGCACCGAGCCCAGCTCGCCGGAGTCGAGCACCTCCCGCGCGGCCTGCGCGGTGGCGTTGTACCGGTTCTGGAAGCACACGCCGACCCGGCTGCGGCTCCGCTCGGCGGCCTCGACGAGGCGCTCGGCTTCGTCGAGGGTGTGGGCGAGCGGCTTCTCGACGAGCACGTGCACCCCGGCGTCGAGCAGGTCCAGGGCCACGGGCGCGTGCTGGTGGTGCGGGGTGCAGACGTGGGCGACGTCGGGGCGCACCGCCTCCAGGAGGGCGCGGTGGTCGGCGAACCCGGCGACGCCGCAGCGCTCGGCGGTCGTGGTCAGCGCCGCGGGGTCGGTGTCGCAGACGGCGACGAGCTCGACGTCCTCCAACGCTGCGATCGCGTCGAGGTGCACGGCCGAGACGTCGCCGCACCCGATGACGGCCGCTGTGATCATCGGTGCTCGATCCCTTCCTCCTTCAGCAGGGCGGTGAACGCCTGCCACGCCTCGGTGAACAGCTCGGGACCGGAGAACCCGCCGAGGCTGTGCGCCTGGGACAGGTGCGGTTCGAGGGAGAAGAACCCGTCGAAGCCGTCCTCGCGCAGTGCCCGGACGGTCTCGGCGACCTCGCCGTCGCCGCGACCCGCCGCGCACACCTCGCCGTCGACGAGGTGCGCGTCCTTGATCTGGACGTACTCCAGGTGCGGGCGCAGCGCGGCGTAGCCCTCGGTGAAGGGCCGCACGCCCACCTGGACGAAGTTGGCGGCATCCCACGCCGCGCGGAGGTGCCGCGACCCGACCGATTCGAGGAGGTCGACGCAACGGCGGGGGATGTCGCCGTAGATCTCCTTCTCGTTCTCGTGCAGCAGGACGACGCCGCCCCGCTCCGCCACGTCGGCGAGGGCGCGCATGCGGCGCAGCACCTCGTCGCGGGCGTGGTCGGGGTCGGTGCCGGGACGCATGAAGAACGAGAAGACCCGGATGTAGGGGGCGTCGAATCGGTGCGCGACGTCGACGGCGTGACGGGCGCGGTCGAGGTGAGCCTCGAAGTCCTCGTCGAGGAAGATCTTGCCGATCGGCGATCCGATGCTCGACACCCGCAGCCCGTGGGCGTCGAGCAGGTGCTTCGCCCGGGTGAGCTGCTCGTCGTCGAGGTCGAGGACGTTGGTGCCCCACGCGCTGCGGAACTCCAGGTACGACAAACCGAGCTCGCCGAGCAGCGAGGCCTGCTCGGCGAGGTCGGGCGAGATCTCGTCGGAGAATCCCGAGAGCGTCCACATGCGGGGTGCTCCTCACTGAGCCGGGTGGAGAGGTCGTCCCCCCACCATGATGGGTGATCCACGGCACTCCTACGTGTTGCCGCTTGTTGCCACCCCCGACCGGAGCAACGGCCGGAAACAGCTGGCAACCCGTGGCCGAACCGGTCACGAGCGCGCAGAGTCACGAGTGCACCTCTTCGGCAGGAGGCGCGGCCACCGGCTCGCGAGACGAAGGAGAAACGCCCATGTCCAGGAAGGTCCGGCTCGGGATCATCGGTTTCGGGGCCCAGGGCTCGGCGTACGCGAAGTTCATCGAGGACGGCCTGGTGCCCAACGTCGAGATCGGCGCCATCGCCGACGTCCAGGCCACGAGGCGGGAGGCCGCCGCGGAGCACGGCGTGCCGGTGCACGAGGGCCACGAGTCGCTGCTGGCCGCGGGGGAGGTGGACGCCGTCGTGACGACGGTGCCGCACTACCTGCACCCGCAGATCGGGGTCGACGCGCTGCGGGCGGGCGTCCACGCGCTGGTCGAGAAGCCCGCCGGGGTCTACACCAAGCAGGTCGCGGAGCTCAACGAGTGCGCGGCCCAGCACCCCGAGCTGACGTTCGCGATCATGTTCAACCAGCGCAACAACCCGCTCTACCAGCGCATCAAGCAGATCGTGGACGCCGGCGAGATCGGCGCGATCCGGCGGACGAACTGGATCATCACCACCTGGTGGCGCCCGCAGGGCTACTACGAGCAGTCGGCGTGGCGCGCGACCTGGGGCGGTGAGGGCGGTGGCGTCCTGGTCAACCAGGCCCCGCACCAGCTCGACCTGTGGCAGTGGATTTGCGGCGTGCCGAAGTCGGTGTACGCCAAGGTCGCCTACGGCTTCCGCCGCGACATCGCCGTGGAGGACGAGGTCACGGCCGTGGTCGACTACGGCGGTGGGGCCACCGGCACCTTCGTCACCGCCGTCCACGACCTCGCCGGGACCGACCGGCTGGAGATCCTCGGCGACCGCGGCAAGATCGTCGTGGACGGTTCGAAGACCGCCACCGTCACCCGCCTGGTCGATGACGAGCGCGCGCTGTCCGACCGCATGGGCATGGACGACGTGCGCAAGCTCTTCAAGGGCGAGGTGGACCCGACGACCTACTACTCGCAGGAGGTCATCGAGTTCCAATCCGCTTGGGGCGCGCAGCACTCCGGCGTGCTGGAGAACTTCGCGGCGAACGTCCTCGACGGCACGCCGCTGCTCGCGCCGGGCAGCGAGGGCGTCAACGGGGTGCGGCTGGCCAACGCGATCCACCTGTCGAGCTGGCTCGGCCACGAGGTCCCGCTCGACTTCGACGAGGACCTCTACCTCGCCGAGCTCAACAAGCGCATCCGCTCGGAGGGCGAGTTCCCCGAACGCCCGGCAGGCGCCTGACCTGCGCAACAGGACGCCCTGGCTCCGCCTGCCGCAGGCGGAGCCAGGGCGTCCTGTTGCGCAGGTCAGAGCCGGTTCGGCTGCAACTACTGGCAACCGCTTCTGTCCCGCTGTGACGTCTGTCGCAATGGTGTGCACCTCGGGCTGGACGATGTGTGAGCACCGATCGTCACCGCCGCCCAGCTCTCGCACCTGCGGTCGCCCAACGACGAGCGCCCGGCGAAAGGACACACCCGATGAGCGTGAACCACGCGGACGGTTCCGACTCCTCCGGCAGATCGAACACCGGCAACCTCACCGCGGCCCCGGAGGAACCCGGTTCGGCACCCGTGAAGGGCCGCGGCAAGGCGATCGGCTCCCTCGCGGCGGCCAGCGCGGTCGACAACTCCGAGAACAGCCTGATCAACACGTTCTTCCCGCTGATCCGCGACGCCTTCGGGCTCAGCCTCGGCGCCCTGGGCATCATGGCGAGCCTGTCGCGGTTCGCCCGCATGATCGCCGGACCGCTGTGGGCCATGGCCGCCGACCGGTTCGGCCGCAAGAAGGTGCTGTTCATCGTCACCGGTCTCTGGGGCGCGTGGACCGCGGCGGCCGGACTCGCGCCGAACTTCACGACGCTGCTGATCCTCTACAGCATCGGCGTGCTCGGCACCGTCGCCTCCGAGCCGATCACCAACGGCCTGCTCAGCGATCTCTTCGACGACGAGCAGCGCGGTCGCGCCTTCGGCACGGTCCGCTCCCTCGGATCGCTGATCGGGATGGGGCTCGGACCGGCCATCGCCCTGTTCGCCAACGATCCCAACGGGTGGCGCTACGGCATGTTCGCGATGGGCGGGCTGAGCGTGCTGTCCGGCTTCGCCATCCTGGTCTTCGTCCGAGAACCGGAGCGCCGCACCGCCGTCTCCGAAGACCCCGACGTGGGCCGGTTCCGCCTCGCCGACGCCGTGAAGCTGTTCAAGATCCCCACGATCGCGCTGCTCGGGGGAATGCTGCCGCTGGTGACCAGCCTCGTGCTGTTCACCTACTTCGTGACCTTCATGGTCGACGCCCGCGGTTGGGGCGTGCCCTCGGCCGCGCTGCTGTACTCGGTGTTCTCCGGCGGCATGGCGCTGTCGTCCTTCTTCGGCGGCTTCCTCGGGGACTGGTTCGTCCGGCGCTTCGGCCACAGGGGGCGGGTCGCGCTGATGCAGCTCTACCTGGTCGCCGTGGCCGGGATGTCCGTGGTGGCGCTGCAGATCGACTGGGGCAAGGGCATCGTCGCCTACGTCGTGATGTTCCTCTTCGGCCTGATCATGCTGATCGGCTTCTCCGCCTGCGTGCTGCCGATGGTCTCCGCGGTCGCCCCCAAGCAGCTGTCCGCGACGGCCTTCGCCGTGCTGTTCTCGCTGATCCAGGGCGGACTTTCGGCGCTGCTGACGCTGGCCATGGGATTCCTCGGCGAAACGCTGGGCCTGACCCAGGTCATGCTCTACCTCGTGACCGTTCCGTACCTGCTCAACGCGGTGTACTGGTTCGCCTTCTACAAGACCTACCCGAAGGACGTCGCCAGGCAGGACGAGCGCACGGCCGCCGTCGAAGCAGGGACCTTCTGATCCGACCTCGCAAGCCCCGACAACGATGGGAGAACGCATGGCAGTCCTCGGCGTTCAGATGATGATGGTCAAGCAGCAGGTCGCGGAGCAGGGCATGTTCCCGGTCCTGCGGCAGCTGCGCGACCTCGGCTACGACGCGGTCGAGGTCTCGCAGATCCCGATGGACGAGGCCAACACCGCCGACCTCGAAAAGGGCGTCACCGAACTGGGGCTCGACGTCGGAGCGCTGTCCGTCGCGCTCAAGCGCAACGCGTTCGCCACCGGCGACAGCCTCGAGACCGACTTCGACAAGATCGTCGCCGACTGCGCGCGCCTGAACACCCGCTACGTGCGGATCGGGATGATGCCCTACGAGGCGATGGCGTCCAAGGACGCCTGCGAGGCGTGGGCGGCCGAGTGCGAGGAGCAGGCTCGGCGACTGGCCGGCGAGGGCATCACGCTGCTCTACCACAACCACCACGTCGACCTCGCCCAGTTCGACGGTGAGCGGATCTTCGACCTCGTCCGCAGGGTGGCGGCGACGGTCGCCTTCGAAGTCGACCTGTTCTGGGTGCAGCGCGGCGGCATGGCCCCTCGGGACATGCTCCGGCAGTACTCCGGCGTGTGCAAGACGATTCACGTCAAGGACTTCCGGGTGCTGCCGCTGCCGCCGGAGGCGGTGGACCTCATCGCCTCGGGAGATCCCGAGGACCGCGCGAAGTTCATGACCCTGTTCAACACCAACGTGCAGTTCGCGGAGGTCGGCACGGGCAACATGAACTGGCCGGACCTGCTGCCCGCGGCCGAGCTGGCGGGGGCGGAGTACTTCTTCGTCGAGCAGGACGACCAGTACGGCCGCGACCCGATGGACTGCCTGCGCGACTCCCGCGAGTACCTCCGCAGCATCGGCTACTGACAGCTCCCGACCGTCTCCCCGCGTGAGGGCTCGTGTGTCGCCTCACGCGGGGACTTGACACGCTTCCAGCGGTCTGGCTAACGTTCCGGCCCGACGGGCAGCCCCGTCGCACAACAGAACATTCGCTCGCGGCTCGCCGCGAGTGGTTGCTAGAGACGCAGAGAACAGTAACCCGTGCACGCACCGGGGGACTGTTCTCTTTTTTCATGCCCGGAAAACGGCTCTCCCGCCGATTTCGAGCACCAGCACTCACCACGACGAGGTGGCCACGATGAGAACTGCCCGGGACTGGGCGAGCTACCTGATCCTGTCGATGACGGCGGGGATCATCTTCCAGGTCGCCTACATCCGGTTCGTGTTCCTCGAACCGACCTACACCGCGCTCGGGCTCACCGGCCAGGAGTACGGCACCGTGATGGCCGTCTTCGGCGCCGTCGCGGCGGTGATGTACTTCTTCGGCGGCTGGTTCGCCGACCGCTTCTCACCCCGCTCGCTGATCGTGGCCGCGCTCGCCGGAACAGGTGCCGCCGACCTCTACCTCACGACCACCCCGGGCTTCACCGGTGTGCTCGTGGCGCACGTGGTGATGGCGGTGACCGGCATGGCGCTGTACTGGTCGGCGCTGGTCAAAGCCATCGGCATGCTCGGCGACGCCTCGCAGCAGGGCAGGCTGTTCGGTTTCCTGGAGGCGGTCCGCGGCGTGACCTCGACGCTGATCGGCGGCGTGGGGGCGGTGCTCGTCGCCCGGGCGGTCGTGCCCTCGGACGGGGTGCTGGCGCTGATCCGGATCTACGGCGTGCTGGCCTTCGTCTTCGCCGGGCTGGTCTGGTGGGTCGTGCGGGTCGACCGCGAACGGCTCGCCGCGCTCGGGAGCAGCGCGCTCACCCTGCGGCAGCTGCTGGACGCGGCGCGCAACCGCTACACGTGGCTGCTCGGCGGTTCGATCATGCTGATGTACTGCTTCTACACCACGCCCGGCTACTTCTCGCCGCTGCTGGAGAACGAGTTCGGCATGGCCGCCGGGCTCATCGGCGCCATCGGCGTGGCCCGCACCTACGTGTTCCAGTTCATCGGAGGTCCGCTCGGCGGGGTCTGCGTGGACAAGATCACCCGGTCCACGGCGGGGTTCCTGCGCTGGATGTTCGTGGGCGCGGCGGTCATCTCGGCGGCGTTCCTGCTGCTGCCCAGGCAATCCGGGCTGAAGTGGGTGGCGCTGGTGCTGATGTTCGCGCTGTGCCTGATGGTCTTCTGCAGCCGCGGCGTCTACTGGGCCGGCGTGGCCGAGGTCGGCATCCCCGAGCGGCAGCGCGGCGGGGTCATCGGCCTGGCCTCCGGGCTGGCCTACCTCCCGGATGCGTTCCTGCCGCCGTTGGCCGCGTGGTGGACCGGAGACCCGGCCGCCGGTGTGCCCCAGCGCGGTGGCGGGTACGACTCGATGTTCCTGTTCCTGGTGGCCGCCGGCGTGCTCGGCGCGGTGCTCACCACGATCATCCTGCGGTCGCGACGGGCGCGCGAGGCCACCGGCCCCGAACTCGCACCGGCCGCGTGACCACTCCTGACGCTCGAGAAAGGCGATCCATGGACATCCGCGACTTCTCGCTCGACGCGTTCTCCCTCGCGGGCAAGAACGCCGTGATCACGGGCGGCAACACCGGTCTGGGGCAGGCGTTCACGCTGGCCCTGGCCAAGGCGGGCGCCGACGTGTTCGTCCCCAGCGTGCTCGACGACGACGGCACCACCCGCGAGCTCGTCGAGGCCGAGGGCCGGCGGATGGAGTTCCTCGACGTCGACATCACCGAGGACGGGGCGCCTCGCCGGGTGATCGAGGACTGCGCCTCCCGGCTCGGCTCGGTGGACGTGCTGGTCAACTCCGCCGGGATCTGCCGGATGGCGTCGGTGGAGGACTTCGGCCGCGAGCAGTGGGACCCGATGCTCGACGTCAACCTCACCGCGCCCTTCGAGCTGGGCCGCGAGGCGGCCCGGTTCATGACCGAGCAGCGCTCCGGCAAGATCATCAACATCGCGTCGCTGTTCTCCTTCCTCGGCGGCCAGTGGTCCCCGGCCTACGCCGCGACCAAGCACGGCATCGTCGGGTTCACCAAGGCCTACTGCGACGAGCTCGCCCAGCACGGCATCCAGGTCAACGCCATCGCCCCCGGCTACTTCGCCACCGCGATCACCGAGCGCACCCGGGCCGACGCCCAGGCCAACCAGCGGGTCCTGGACCACATCCCGGCCGGGCGCTGGGGCGAGGCCGCGGACTTGATGGGCGCCACCGTCTTCCTGGCATCCCGCGCTTCCGACTACGTCAACGGGCACGTGCTCACCGTCGACGGCGGCTACCTCACCCGCTGACCCATCCGGCAACCCACACGGAGGAAACCTTGACCGCAACACCGGCATTCGAGAAGGGCGAGATCGTCGCGCGGCTGCGCGAGATCGTGGGGGAGGAACGGGTGGTGATCGACGAGCAGGTGCTGCGCGAGGCGAGCGTGGACCGGTTCAAGAAGTACACCGCGGTCCACGGCATCTTCGACGGCCCGCTGCCCTGCGCGGTCGTGCGCGCCGCCGACACCCGGCAGGTCGCCGAGGTGCTGGCCTTCGCCGACGAGCACCGGATCAACGTGGTGCCGCGCACCGGACGCACCGGCACCGAGGGCGGGCTGGAGACCAGCGTCGAGGGCACCATCGTGCTCGACGGCTCCGAGATGGCCTCCATCGTGCGCATCGACGAGGAGAACATGCAGGCCACCGCCCAGTGCGGGGTCCCGCTGCAGGTGCTGGAGGACGCGCTCCGCGAGCAGGGCCTGACGACCGGGCACTCACCGCAGTCCAAGCCGCTGGCGCAGATGGGCGGACTCGTGGCGACGCGCTCGATCGGCCAGTTCTCGACCCTCTACGGCGGCATCGAGGACATGGTGGTCGGTCTGGAGGCGGTGTTCCCGGACGGCACCGCCAGCCGGATCAAGAACGTCCCGCGCCGCGCGGCCGGACCAGACATCCGGCACGTCGTGATCGGCAACGAGGGCGCGCTGTGCTTCGTCACCGAGGTCACCGTCAAGGTGTTCAAGCACCAGCCGGAGAACAACCGCTTCCACGGCTACCTGATCGACGACGTGCACACCGGTGTGTCGATCCTGCGCGAGGTGATCACCGAGGGCTTCCGGCCGTCCGTGGCGCGGGTGTACTCCGAAGAGGACGCCGCGCAGCACTTCTCGCACTTCGCCGACGGCAAGTGCGTGCTGGTGTTCGTCTCCGAGGGGCCGAAGGGGATCGTGGAGGCCACCAGCGCGGAGATCGAGCGCGTCGTCTCCCAGCACCCGCACACCGCCGTCGACCCGGCGCTCGTCCAGGCCTGGTTCGACAACCTCAACTGGGGACCCGACAAGATCAAGGCCGAGCAGGACGCCATGCTCGCCGAGCAGCGCTTGGGCTACACCACCGAGGTCTCGGCCGACTGGTCCAGCGTCGGCGCGATCTACGACGCGGTGATGCACCGCATCCGCACCGAGTACCCGCACGCCGCGGACCTGACGATGCTGGGCGGGCACTCCTCGCACAGCTACCAGACCGGCACGAACATGTACTTCGTCTACGACTACAAGATCAACTGCGAACCCCGCGAGGAGATCGAGAAGTACCACAAGCCGCTCAACGCCATCATCGTCGAGGAGGCCCTGCGGCACGGCGGTTCGATGGTGCACCACCACGGCATCGGCAAGTACCGCGCGCAGTGGACGGAGCAGGAGCACGGCAGCGCCTACCAGATGCTGGTCCGGCTCAAGGAAGCCTTCGATCCCCACGGGATCATGAACCGCGGGACGATCTTCCCCGCGGACTGAGCGGGCAGGGCGGCCGCAACGGCGCGGCCGGCCCTCGCTCTGGGAGAACAGATCTTGCTTGGAGAGGCGATGACGGCTTACCTGATCGGCATCGACAACGGGTCGCAGAGCACGAAGGTGACGATCTTCGACGAGCGCGGCAACCCCGTCAGCCGGGGGCGGCAGGCCTTGCGCCCCAACCACACCCCGAGTCCTGGGGTCGTGGAGCACCCCGACGACGACCTGTGGTCCTCGGTGGGTGCCGCGTGCCGCGAGGCGATGGCCGGTTTCCCGGGCGATCCGGCCGAGATCGCGGGTGTCGGGCTGTGCACCATCCGCTTCTGCCGCGCGCTGCTGCGCGCCGACGGAACCCTCGCGCAGCCGGTGCTGAGCTGGATGGACGAGCGGGTCTCCCGGCCCTACGTCCACACCGACGAGCCGGTCGCCCGCGTCACGACCTCCTCGGGCTACATCACCCACCGCCTGACCGGCGAGTTCCGGGACACCGCGGCGAACTACCAGGGCATGTGGCCGATCGACACCGACACCTGGCAGTGGTCGAAGGACCCGGAGGTGCGGGAGTTGGTGGGCATCCCGCCGGAGATGCTCTTCGAACTGGCCATGCCGGGCGAAACCCTGGGCGGGGTCACCGCTGCGGCCGCCGAGCACACCGGGCTTCCCGTCGGGCTACCGGTCGTGGCCACCGCCAACGACAAGGCCGTCGAGGCGCTGGGGTGCGGGCTGCGCGGATCCGGTGACCTGCTGATCTCGCTGGGCACCTACATCGCGAGCATGACCGTCGGTGAGCGGAATATCCACGGTGCCAAGGGGTTCTGGACCAACTTCGGCAGCGTCGCGCACGAGTACCTCTACGAGAGCGACGGCATCCGGCGCGGCATGTGGACCGTGAGCTGGCTGCGGGACCTGCTCGGCGAAGAAGTCGTGAGGGGCGCGCAGCGAGCCGGGTTGAGCCCCGAGGAGTACCTCAACGCGGGTGCCGCGCAGGTGGCCGCGGGCTGCGACGGCCTCATGACGGTGCTGGACTGGCTGGCACCGACCGACGCGCCGCACCGCAAGGGCGCGTTCCTCGGGTTCGACGGTCGGCAGGGGAGGTTCCACCTCTACCGCTCGGTGCTGGAGGCGATCGCGCTGACGATGTACGACCGGGCGGGCGCGATGGCCGACGAGCTGGGCACCGGTTTCGAGCGGGTGATCGTCTCCGGTGGTGGAGCGGGTGCCGACGTGATGATGGGCATCATCGCCGACGTCTTCGGCGTTCCCGCGGTCCGCACGGCGGTCAACGACGGAGCCGGGCTGGGCGCCGCGATGTGCGCGGGGGTTGGTCTCGGGCGGTTCTCCGGCGTGGACGAGGCGGTGGCGGCGATGGTCTCGTTCGGCGAGGAGTTCCGGCCCGACCAGGCCAACCACGAGCTCTACGCGCGACAGCACGAGGTCTACCGGGACATCACCCGGCACACCGACGAGGTGTTCCGCCGGTCCGCCCGGATCTTCGGCTGACTCACATCGCCCAGACGTCGGTGTTCGAGGAGGCGATGGCCGCCGCTCCCGCTCCGAGGGCGGCGACCACGTCGTCCTTGTCGCACACCAGGCCGCCGGCGATGATCGGCACGTCGATGTCCGCGCGCAGCCAGGTGATCACCCGAGGCACGCAGCCGGGCAGGATCTCGACGTAGTCGGGCTTGGAGATCGCGATCTGCCTGCCGAGGTTGTGGTAGGAGAACGAGTCGACCAGGAAGAGCCGGTGCACGCCCAGAAGCCCGTGCGCGCGAGCGGCTTTGACCAGCGCGGCCTTGGAGCTGAGGATGCCGTCGGCGCCGGTCTTCTCCCGCACGAACTGGACGACGATCTCCTTGGCGACGAATCCCTCGACGAGATCGACGTTGACCAGGACCGTCTTTCCCGCGTCCTTGAGCCGTTCCACCAGCGACGACACGGTGAGCACCGAGCCGTAGAGCAGGAACACGACCGGGCACTCCGAGCGGAGCGCGGCATCCAGCCCGGCATCGTCCTTGACGCTGGCGATGACCGGGTTGTCGAGCAGCAGATCCTCCATGATGACGCCATGCTCTCACATGACGCACCGCGCATGACCTGCGGCGTTGCGGAGTGCCGGGGTGCGAGCCCGCGTCAGGCCTCGAGCTGTTTCCGGGCGCCTTCGAAGAGGGTGGAGCAGGTCTCGACGAGGTCGTTCGGCTGTTCCTGCTGCCCCCGGTGGAGCCAGTCGACGAGCAGGTGGTTGACCGCGCCGACGAGGCCGACGGCGGCCAGGCGCTGCCGATCGGTCGGGGCGGACTGGTCGTCGAAGCGCAGCCACACGGCGGTGGTGATCTCGGCGAAGTCCCGCAGGACCGCGTGCCTGCGGTCCTCCAGCTCGGCGGAGATCCCCACGACCTCCAGCAGGATCACGCGGGCGCGGCGCGTGTCGGCGGTCAGGTGCTCCACGAACGCCGAGAGGCCGCGCCAGGTCACCGCGTCGGCTTCGAGCTCGTCGTCGAGCGCGGCGACGGTGGCGGCGCGGAGCCGGTCGATCAGCTCGTCGTAGAGCGTCACCAGGCAGGCTTGCCGGTCGCGGAAGGACTCGTAGAAGTAGCGCTCGGTCAACCCGGCCTGCCGGCAGAGCTGCTTGACCGAGGTCGCCGGGTAGCCCTGGGAGGCGAACAGCTCCAGCGCGGCCTCCAGCAGCGCCTCGCGGCGTTGCCGGGTCCGCTCGGAGGCGTCGAGCCCGGAGTAGCGGCGCCCCGGTCGCTGCTGGGGCGCGGCGTTCTGCGTCATCGCTCTTTCCTCAGGTCGGCTTCTGTGGCATCCTACCCATCGCATTTCTGACACACATACATGTCAGATCGGGGAACGGAGAACGAGGATGGCGCACTCACTGCAGGGCCGGGTCGTCGCGGTGACCGGAGGGGCGCGGGGGATCGGGCGCGCGATCGCCGAACGGCTCGCCGCGGGCGGAGCGCACGTGGCCATCGGCGATCGCGACCTCGACGCCGCGCACGCCACCGCGCGGGAAATTCCGGGCACGGTCGAGGCTTTCGGCTGCGACGTGACCGATTCGTCCTCGTTCGGCGGGTTCCTGGGCGCTGTCGAGGACCGGTGGGGTCCGATCGACGTGCTGGTCAACAACGCCGGCGTGCTGTGGGTCGGCCGCTTCGACGAGGAACCGGAGGCGGCCACCGAGCGGCAGCTCGCGGTCAACCTCCACGGGGTGATCCGGGGCGTGAAGCTGGCCGCGCCGGCGATGCGCGCCCGCGGGCGCGGCCACATCGTCACGGTCGCCTCGGCGGCGGCCAAGCTGTCCCCGGCTGGGGAGTCGACGTACGCGGCCACCAAGCACGGCGTGTTCGGCTACCTGGCGGGCGTGCGCGCCGAGCTGCGCGGCAGCGGTGTCGAGCTGTCGGTGGTCATGCCGGCCGTGGTCGACACCGAGCTCGCCGCGGGCACCGCCGCCGGGGCGGCGCGGCTGCTCAACCCTGGCGAGGTCGGCGACGCCGTCGTGGCGGTCGTCCGCCGTCCGCGCTTCGAGGTCACCGTGCCCGGCTACGTGGGTCCGCTGACGCGGTGGGTCAACCTCCTGCCCCAGCGCGCTCGCGACCTCGTGCTCCGGCGCCTGGTGCCCGACCAGGTCGCCGCCGTGCCGAACAAGGCGATCCGCGCCCGCTACGAAGCCCAGCACGTGACCGACACCGGCAGCGAGGGGACGGCGTGACGACCTCACCACAGGCCCAGATCACCCGCCCGATTCCCGAGTTCGAGGGCGTTCACGACATCTGGCCGCGCGGCGAGCGGCTGCGGGCGGTGCGCGCCGCCGCGGAGAGCTACCGGGAGCGCTTCCTCACCCAGGGACACGTCTCCGCGATCAAGAGCATCGACATCGCAGCGGCGCCCTACCCGACGCGGTTCGCCTTCCAGGGCTACTCGGTGCACGTCAACCCCATGATCTCCATCATCAACCGGATGTTCGTCATCCAGTTCGAGGGGTTCGACGGCAGGCTCAAGACCCTGGTGTGGGAGCCGACCGTGGCCGCCGGCTCCGCCGAGGCGCCGTTCTACGACAAGCTCCAGGCGCTGAGCCGGAAGCTGGGAGCCGAGAAGCTCTTCGTCAAGTACTTCAACGACCCCGACGCGGTGCTGCCGGGTCTGGGGCTGAGCAACACCGACGTCGACTACCTCAGCTTCGACCACCTGCACGTGCAGGACGTGCGCATGATCCTCGGCAGCAGCACGCCGATCCCCGGCGAGCCGGCACCGCGCGAGCCCCTGTTCCCGCACGCGAAGCTGCTGGTGCACCGCGAGGAGCTGGGCACCTTCGAGTCGATGCACCCCATGCAGTGGGCCTGGTACGTCGAGCGCGGCATGGAAGGCGTCTCGACCGAGCAGCTCGAGATCATCGACGGCGACGTGGAACTCGGTGTCGGCGTCAGTCTGCTGTGGACGCCCGGGCACACCGACGGCAACCACTCGCTCGTGGTCAACACCCCCGACGGGGTCTGGGTCTCCTCGGAGAACGGCATGGCCGCCGACAGCTGGCAGCCCGAGCTGTCCAAGATCCCCGGCGTGAAGCAGCAGGCGCGCTTCTGCGGCCGCGAGGTGGTGCTCAACGCCAACACGCTCGAAGACTCCCTGGACCAGTACGACTCCATGGTCAAGGAGAAGACGCTGGCGTCCTGCTCGCCGAAGTCGCCGCGGTGGCTGCAGATCATCCCGTCGTCGGAATGCGCCCCGTGGAAGCGGCAGTGGCCAGTCGTCCCCACGCACAGCCACGGCGGGCTCGACTACGGCACCATCACCAAGCCCGGCCGGGCCGGCGCCTGAGCCGGACGGTGGCGTTGCCGGTGTTCAGGGGAGGTGTGCTGGGTAGTCCTCGCGCATGGAGCGGAGACGTGAGCGGCGCGACTACGAGCGGGGACTGCCCGGCTACCACGATCCCGGGGTGCGCTACCTGGGAGCGCCCGCCGCGCGGAGCGCCTTGACGCTGCGGCTGTGGCTGGCCGGGTTCGGCCTCGTCTTCTGCACCGCGGCGGCGGTCGGGCTCTTCGTGCTCGTTCCGCCGCTGGGGTGGTTCGCCTGGGTCCTGGTCGTGCTCGCGGTGGCCGCGCTGGCCGACTTCATCTGGGTGCTGCACCGGAAGCGTCGCGGCGAACCCGGCTAGCAGCTGTTGAGGAATGGCGTTGCTGGTGGTGCCGGCGGCGGAACCTGAGCGGCTTCGCGGATTCCGTGCGCCGCTACCTCCTCAGGAGCGGGAGGAGTCCAGCTGGTGGTCGCCGGTGTCGGCGAACTCCCACCACGCGAGCGGGAGCCAGTCGCCGCTCACGAAGGCGTCGACGGCGGATCCTCGGCCGTGGGTGACCACCGTGGTGCCCACGGGGTATGTGACGCCGGACATGCCGGTGACGGGAACGAGCAGCTTTCCAACGCGCCTTGCCACGTCTCCTCCGGGTATTTCGGGGTGAGCTGAATCGCAACGCCCTGATCAGGGCAAAGCGTTCTCATTGATTGCGAAATTCTAGCCACCGTGTCAAGCGCCCCGAATTCATCTGAGACGACCGACTCAATTTCGGCCGGTCGTTGATGTGCGCTGCGGGGCGGTCTTCTCCTCTGATCATTAAGGCCCGCCCGGTTCAGGTGCCGAGCGTTTCCAGGAATTGAATTCGGACGGCCTCGCCGGGTGCGCCGAGCGCGTCCGGGCAGTGAAGTCGCGCGGCCGCGGAATCGGGACCGGGTGAGCGGGTGACCACGAGTTCGGCGGCGCGTCCGGAGACCGCTCCCGCGTAGCGCCCCGAGCGCGGGAGCGCGGTGCCCTCCGAGAGGGCCACTTCGTGGCCGTTGGTGAGCACGCCCGCCACCTCGTGCGGACGGCCGAGCGCGCGGGTGGCCGCGAGGACGTCGCCGCGCTGCAGGCAGCCGCGGACGTGGGTCGACGAGCAATCCGCCCCGTCGGCGGGCATCAGGTCCACGCCGCGGGTGGTGAAGCCGTGCCGGGCCCCGAGGCGCCGCAGGGTGTCGACGTCGCCGGCACCGCGATGCCCGAAGGTGAAGTTGGCCCCGACAACCACGCTGGCGGCGCGCAGCGCGTTCACCAGCACGTTCTCCACGAACTCCGCGGGGCTCATCCGGGCCAGTTCGAGGGTGAACGGCAGGACGCACACGCGGTCGACGCCGAGTTCGCGGGCGATCCCGGCTCTGCGTTCGACGCTGCTCAGCGCCGAGGTGTCGCGCGGCAGCCCGAGCACGCGAGCCGGATGCGGGTCGAAGGTGACCAGCACCGTGGGCAGACCGGTCTCGGCCGCGGCGCGCAGGGTGTTCTCGATCAGCCAGGCGTGCCCGCGGTGCACTCCGTCGAACACGCCGATGGTGACCGCGCAGGACGGCCAGTCGGCGGGAACGTCGCTGAGCCCGCGCCACACGGTGCGCTGCCGGAGAGTGTCGCCGACCACGGCTGCCCCCAACGGATTTCGGGATGTGCGCTGGTGGAACCGCAGTCGACGCGGACAGCACCGGACCTGCGCCGGCTGCGGTTCTTCCGAACACGCTAGGAAGCCGCCGAACGCACCGCGATCCGCGAGACGCACCCGTTGTCCGGAAACCGCAACCGCCGTCGATTCCGTCAGCCCGGTGTCGTCGCGGGGAAGTGCTGGATGAGCTCGCGGGTGTGGATGCGGACGCCGTTGCGCGGGCGTCCGCCGGCCATCTTGGCGACCTGGAGGCAGAAGCGCACCCACATGTTCAGCTGGATCTCCTTGGCCAGCCGCAGGCGGGTGTAGAGCAGGTGGACGAGCGGGCTGCCGGGCCGCGCCCACGTCTCGATCTCGAAGACGATCGCGCCTCCCTCCGGCGCGGCGCTGAATTCGATCTGGCCCGCTTCGAGGTGCCCGCGCAGGGTGGCGAAGCGGAACGAGGTGTCCTCCCGGCCGATGACGCGCACCGGGCCGTTCCACGGCCCGGGCATGCGCACGACGCAGTCCTCGCCGAGCTGCAGCGGACTCCGCTGGGTCTGCTGGCGGTCGAACGTCGCGACTTCGTTGGGGAGGGCGCGGTTGAAGTCGGCCATCACCATCTCCATCAGCTCCGGCGCACCGACGTCGGGCTCGTCGATGACGACGCTGAAGTGCCGGTGGAACAGCGGACCCGCGCCGTCGCAGAGCTGTTGGCAGCGCTCGTCGAGGTGATCCCGGGGCAGGTCGGCGGGCAGGTCCGACTCATCGCCGGGTTCCTCGCGCCGGTGCAGGGGAGTGGTCAGCCAGAGGTAGCGCCAGGAGACCAGCGCCATCCCGAGCGCCGAGCGGACGGTGATCGGCACGATGCGCGTGGGCGAGAGGTCGGCGGTCACCTCGTTCCTTTCGCGTGGACGCTCTCAGACGGGCATGGTGAAGGTGTGCCCCTCCGGGCGGCAGGCGAAACCCAGGCTTTCGGGAGGACCGATGTTCGTGCTGTTGCTACACCGGATCGGACTGCGCAGCGCGCAGCTGCACCTGGCGTCGATGGCAGGGGTCGCGTTGTGCCTCGGCCTGTGGGTCCGCGCCAAGACCGTTGATCAGCAGGAGCGCGGCAACGCCGAACGCCGCGCTCTGTTCACCGGGTTGTGGCCCCCGACGTTGTGGCTGATCGGTGACTCGTTGCGCGAGTTCGAGTGACGGTGCGCATCCCCCGTCCCACGAGCGTCGCGCATCGCGCTCGCGCGCTGGTGGGGTTGCGGAGCAGGAGCGTGAACTTCACCGAGGACGAGCCGCATTCGCCCGGAGGCGAGTGGAACTTCGACACACACCGGCACTTCCTCGCCCGCGAAGCACCGGGTCCTCCGGAACCCGGTGGTGCGTGGGACATCGCTCGCGCCCTGGTGCGCGACTACGAGTTCTCCGATCCCGACCGCGTCCGCGCCGTCTACGACGGCCGCGACGAGCTGCTGGGCCGGAACATGCTGCTGGAGGGGCGTTTCTACGGCTTGCGCTTCGACATGGGCGTGCGCGTCACCGTGGTGATCGACGAGACGCGCGAGGGCGACCGCAGGGTGTGGGGCTGGGGCTACGAGACGCTCGAAGGCCACCTCGAACGCGGTCGGATGCTCTACGAGGTCGTCAAGGACATGAGCTCGGGGACGGTCGAGTTCGTGATCACCGGGTTCTCCCAGAGCGCCCCCACGCTCGATCCGGTGCTCCGGCTGGGCTGGCGGTTGTTCGGCCGACCCACCCAGCTGGCGTTCTACCGCCGGTGCGGGACGCGGATGTACGAGCTCGTCCAGGCCCGCCTCGCCGACGGGCGCGGCGCCGCCGCAGAACGGCGTCTCGACGGACTGCTGCTCGCGCCCTCGGACGCGCGGCCGGGGCCGTTCGGACGCATCGCGCTGCGCATCGACCACCCCAGCTCCGGGCGGTGGCGATGACACGAGGCGGCGATGTTCACCTCGTGGTGGCGCCGCCCGGTTGACCGCGAGGCCGAGCGGGTATTCGGGGCACGCAGTCCCGCTGCGGTTCGATCGGAGGAGATTCGCATGGCCGAGGAAGCCCGCTCAGCGGTGCTCGCCGGGTTCGACGGCACGGAAGCGTCTCGCGAAGCGGTCCGCTGGGCCGCGCAGGAGGCCTCCAGCAGGCGTTCGCCGCTGCTGCTGGTGCACGTCATGGCGCGTCCCTTCCAGCACTCCATCCCGATGCGCATCCCCGACGAGGAGGAGGTCATGGGGAAGCTGGGGGACGCGGTTCGCCGGGAGCTGGACTCCCTGGAGGACTCGTGCAGGGCGATCGACCCCGGAATCGAGGTGCGCAAGAGCATCCCGATCGGTGATGCGGCGGAGATCCTGATCGAACTCGCCGGTGAAGCGGAGCTGGTCGTGCTGGGCGGGCCGCTGGTCGGTGCCCGCACGGATCGCCTGGGGGTGACCGCGGCGGAGGTCATCGCCCGCCGCGCCGCGGCGCCGATCGTCGTGGTGCGCGGTGAGATCAACTCGGCGGCGGAGGCTCCGGTGGTCGTCGGGGTCGACGGTTCCGCTGTGAGCACCCGGGCGATCGGCTTCGCCTACGAGTCCGCTGCCCGGCGCAACCGCCCGCTGGTGGCCGTGCACTCGTGGGGCGAATCGGCCTTCAACCCGTTCGACATCGTCGACGAGTGGGACACCGACCGGAGCGAGTTCCGGGACAGGGCCAACGAGGTGCTCGCCGAGTCGACGGCCGGGTGGGGGGAGCAGTACCCCGACGTGCGGGTCCGCCACGTGGTCGGCGCGGACCAGCCCGCGCACCTCCTCCTCGGCGAGGCCGACGGAGCGAACCTGCTGGTCGTCGGGAGCCACGGGCGGGGGCCGGTGCGCCGGGCCTTCCTCGGTTCGGTCAGTCACGCGGTGCTCAACCAGGCGAACTGCCCGGTGGCGGTGCTCCCCGCGGAGTGACAGACCGGTTTTCCCGCCTCGCCGACCGGGTAGGGCTTGCCTACCCGGTCGGCGAGGCGGGAAGGAGTGGGCACCGTGCAGCGAGGCTCGGACAAGCACGGACCGATGAAGGACGACGAGCTGGAGAAGGAGATGGAGGGGCACCTCCGCAGCGGCGGCAGCCAGCGAGCCGACGGGGCCCTGGAGGCGGAACCGCCGGCGGACGACGACCCGAACACCGACGTCCGCCCCGATCCTTCCGCCGGGAGCTGAGCCCGATCAGCGCTCGCGGTCGGCGGTGGCTGATCCCGCGCGGCGCGTGCGGGCGATCTTCCACAGCACCACGGCGAGAGCCGCCAGCGTGAGCGCCAGGAGCACGGCGGAGTTCGAGACACCTGCGATGGTCTGCTGGAGCCACGCCTGCACCGCGAACTGGGTGTCCACATCGGTCAGACCGCCGAGGTTCGCGGCGCCCTCGGTGAGGACGAACATCAGGCCGAGGGCCACGAACACGAGCCCGGAGACGATGTTGTTGGTGTGCAGGCGAAGTGGTCCGATCGCGACTTCGCGGCCGCGCAACCAGGCCCGCTGCCCGAGCTGGAACCGCTCCCAGAGCAGTGCGAGCAGGAACAGCGGGAAAGCCATGCCGAGGGCGAACACGGCGAGCAGGACCGCACCGTAGAGCGGCTCGCCGCCGGCTGCGGAGACGGTGAGCACGCTGCCGAGCAGCGGTCCCGCGCAGAACCCGGCCAGCCCGTAGACGGCGCCCAGGGCGTACACCGACAGCCCGGAGGAGATGTGGATGCGGCCGGTCAGCTGCTGCGCCGCGGTGAAGCCGAAGCCCTTGCCGGAGATCTGCAGCAAGCCCAGGCCGATCAGCACCACCCCGCTGAGCAGGGTCAGCGTCGTGCGGTGCTGGGTCAGCAGCGCACCGAAGAACCCGGCGGCGGCCCCGAGCGGGACCAGCGTGGTAGCCAGGCCGAGGTAGAAGACGCCGGACCTGGCGACCAGCTTGCCGAACCCGTCGAAGGCGTAGGCGAAGAAGGACGGGAGCAGCATCGCCGAGCACGGGCTGATCAGGGTGAGCAGCCCGCCGAGGAACGCGCCGAGCAGTCCGATCTCGCTCATCGCGCGGCCGCTTCCGCCCGCTCGATGGTCTGCACGAACTGGTCGAGCGGTTGAGCGCCGAGGATCGGCTCGCCGTTGACCAGGAACGTCGGCGTGCTCGACACGCCGATCTGCGATCCCTCCATCGCGTCGGCCCGGATGGCCTCCAGCGTGGCCGGGGCGTTCATGTCGGCCTCGAACTTCGCGATGTCGGTGATCCCGACCTGCTTGGCGTAATCGACGAGCTTGTCGCGCGGCAGCGACGGGTGGCCCTTCTCGGGCGCGTCCTGGTGGATCGTGCCCACGTACTCCCAGAACTTGCCCTGCGCCGCCGCCGCGCGGCCGGCCCGGGACGCTCCGAGCGACTCCTCGCCGAAGATGGGGAAGTCGCGCCACTCGATCCGCAGGACGCCGGCGTCGACGTAGCGCTTGATCAGCTCGGGCTCGATGTCCCGGGTGAACTTGGCGCAGAACGGGCAGCGGAAGTCGGAGTAGTTGAGCATGACGACCGGAGCGTCGTGCCTGCCGAGGGCCAGCGGGTCGTCAGGAGCGCGGCGCGCCAGCCTCGCCAACGGGCTCTCCTGCTGCTTCTCGGCCTGCTGCGGCGCGGCCTGGTCCGAACCGCCCTGGGAGGTCAGCATGCTCCCCAGCAGGAACGCGGCCACGACGGCGAGCACCACCGCGGTCACGTTCAGCCACTTCTTCTTGCCTGCGCCGCTCATCGGTCACCACTTTCGTTCAGCTCGGGCAGCCGCGAGCCTACCTACGACGAGCTGTAGTAGTTGAGCCGGGACGGGCTCCGGAAGGTGATGTCGGCCATGCCGGGCCTGGTGGAACCGCTTCGGGCAGCCGCGTCTCAGCGCGGGACCTGCGAGCTCGGCGGTCGGAGAACGTCGTCAGAGGACCGAGACGCCGAAGCAGTACAGCAGGACCAGGCAGGCCACGACGCCCACCGCGACGACGGCCGGGGACGCGGAGACGACCGCGGTGGCCACGTAGCTCGTCCGGTGCAGGTTCCCGGGAGCCGAGTTGTTCAGCCAGTGCAGCCGCAGCTGCAGGGATTCCCGCGACATCGCCAGCGAGGTCGCGGGCACCGCGTCGCCGGTCACCGCCCGCAGCGCGGCGCGCACCGAACCGGCGCCGCAGTGACGAGCGGCGGCGGCATCGGCGGCGAGCTCCACCAGCACGCGCACCGTCGACGGCGCGGTCCGGAACAGCGGCACGAGCGGAAGCGCCTTGGCGAGCGCCGTCATGAGCAGCACCAGGGCGTGGTGCCGCCCGGACAGGTGCGCGCGCTCGTGCGCCAGGACGGCCTCCCGGGTCTCGGCGTCGAGACGCCGCACCCCGGTGGTCGCCACGATCGCGCCGCGCCGGCCGCCGATGCTGTAGGCCACGGGCATGGCCTGGTCCAGCCACAGCACGCGGGATTCCGGGTCCTCGCAGCAGAGCAGCCGCACGGCCGTCATGTGTCGGTGCCGCTGGGCGGCTTCCTTGCGGACGAGTCCGGTGGCCACGACCAGCACGTGCACCACCGCGCCGGTCACCAGCGCCGCGCCGCCGAGCCGGAACAGGTGCTCCCAGGCCCCGGCGTGCCCGTGCACGACGTTGACGCAGCTCTGCGCCATGCCGATGACGCCGTCGACGTTCCCGTTGTTCGGCACCAGCAGCAGCGCCGCGCCGGTGATGGCGGCGCCGATCGCCGCCAGCGGGGAGGCGACCCACCCGGCGAGCGCGACGCCGGGACGAACCCGGGGGTGCAGCAGCGGCCGCAGGTACAGCGGTCCGAAGACCGCGATCACGACTGCGCCCGCGAGCAGCCCGATGGCGATCGTCATGCCCGTCCGCGCCCCTTCTCCAGGGCTCGACGCAGCAGCTCGGATTCGCGCTCGGAGACCGAGGCGGCGAAGTGCAGCAGCACCGACTCGGAGTCGCCGGAGGAGTCGAGCACCTCGCGCAGCACGTGCGCACCGGCCTCTTCCCGCGAGCGCGCGGGCCAGTAGCCGTAGGCGCGGCCGGTGCGGGCGCGACCCACCCAGCCCTTGTCGTGCAGGCGGTCGAGGACCGTCATGATCGTGGTGTAGGCGAACTCGCGCTCAGCGGGGAGCTGATCGAGCACGTCACGCACGCGAAGCTGCTCGTCGGCCGCCCACAGGACGTCCATGACCTTCAGCTCCAACTCACCAAGCCCGAGCATCGCACCTCCAACGCCCGCCAGTTTAGGTGACGGCCGAGGCCCTCTCGTGGAACCGGATCCCGGCCACCCCACGTCACCGGCGGGCGTGTGATGTCGTCGACGCCTCGCCCCCGTGGTCCGTTCGGCCTGTTCTGCTGACGGGCAGGCACCGGCGCCGGACGAGAGGGAGGGAACCCGTGCTCACGCCGACCGAAGTCGATCAGCAGGCTCCCGCGGTTCGGGCTGGTCGAGGGTGAGCGCGCTCCTGCTCGGGGCGGTCGCGATCGGGATCGCGGCGGTCGTCGGCGGGATGTCCGGATTCGCGGCATCGCTGATGGCCACGCCCGCGCTCCTGCTGATCGGCTACGACGTGCCCACGGTCGTCGTGGTCAACCTGACCGTGACGATCGTGACCCGCCTCCTCGTCGCGATCCGGCGGCGCGGGGAGATCCGCGGCAGGCAGGTCTGGCTGCTGATGTGCGGCAGCGCGCCCGGGGCGGTGCTGGGGGCGCTCACCGTCGGGCTCCTGCCGCCCCAGGTCTTGCGGGTCACGGCGGGTGTCGTCGTCGTCCTGCTCGGGATCCAGCTGCTGCTGCCCGTGCGCGGAGTGCGGCCGATCGGCCGGGCCGAACACGTCGCCACCGGTGCTCTGAGCGGCTACCTGTCCACGACGACCTCGCTCAACGGCGCGCCGGTCGCGGCGCTGCTGGGCCGGTGCCGGTTGCCGGTCTCGGCCTTCCTCGCCACGCTCGCCTGCTACTTCGTGATCACCAACCTGCTCTCGCTGGGGATCTTGGCGCTCATCCGGTTCCCGGACCTGCCGCACCTGTGGCCGACCCTGCCGGTCTTGCTGCTGGCCGGGCTCGTGGGCAACGCGCTGGGCATGAGGATCTCGACCAAGCTCTCCGCCCACGCGTTCGCGCGGATCGTCGCGGCGCTGGTGATCGCCTCGGGGCTGGCCACGGTGTTCACCTGATCCGCCGGGTCAGTCCTTCCGCTGCGTGCGGTCGCGGAGGCGGTCGAGGAGGCCGTCCAGCGTGGTCAGGTCCTCGTCGCTGAAGTCGGCGAAGAGCTCCCGCAGGCTGCGCGCGTGCCCGACCGCCGCGCGGTCGAGGATCTCCCGGCCGCGGTCGGTGATGGCGGCGAAGGAGATGCGCCGGTCGGTGGGGCAGGGGCGGCGCTCGACGTAGCCGGCCTTGTGCATCCGGTCGATCAGACGCGTGACGCCGCCGGTGGTGAGCGCGATCTCGTCGGCCAGCGCTCCCATGGTCAGCTGTCCGCTCTCCGAGCGGGCCAGGCGGATGAGGACCTCGAACCACGCGTGAGGCAGGCCGACTTCGGCCTCCATGGCGGGGCCGAGGCGCTGTTCGAGCCGGCTGTAGGACTCCACCAGGCGCCCGAACGTGGTGATGAGGCGGTCGTCGATCGGCGAGGGCACGGGCCGAGCGTACCGCGCCGATAGCTGACTCGTCAGAGGTTGACGCAGTGAACTATTGATGATTACCGTGGCAACATCTGACTAGTCAGGGAAATGGAGGTGGGGACATGATCGGCTTCCCGGATCCGGTGGTGCTGGAACGCGGAGACGGTGCCGGCCCGCTCGTCGTGCTGCTGCACGGGCGCGGTTCGCGCGAGAGCGAGATCATCGAGCTCGCCGACTCGCTGCCCCCCGGCCTGTCGTACGCGGCGGTGCGCGCGCCGATCGCCGAGGGCGACGGTTTCGCCTGGTTCGCCAACCGCGGCATCGGTCGGCCGATCGCGGAATCCCTGCGTTCCACCGTGGACTGGTTCCGCGCGTGGCTCGACGACGTCGCGCCCGAGCGGCCGGTGCTGCTGGCCGGGTTCAGCGGCGGGGCCGCGTTCGCCGGTGGTCTCCTGCTCGACGACCCGCACCGCTTCGCGGGCGCGGCGATCCTCTGCGGCACGCTGCCCTTCGACGCCGGGGTGCCGACGACTCCGGCGAGGCTGGCAGGGGTTCCGGTGTTCCTCGCCCACGGCGAGCAGGACCGGGTGATCCCGCGCGAACTGCTCGACCGCACGTGGGACTACCTGACCGGTGCGTCCGGTGCGCCGACCTTCGCCGTGCGCTCGCCCGGCGGGCACGGCGTGACGCCCGAGGTTCTGGCGAATCTGGGGGCCTGGCTGGAGGAACGCGCCGGGTTCCTGCAGCGGTGCGGCTCCGGCCCTCGAGTTCCCGAGCGGTGGGCGGAGTTCCCCGACGGCCTGCCCGAACGGCGCGGACCACGTCCCGAGGTCAGCGACAGCATCCCGCAGCAGCAGCTGTCCGACAACGCGCCGCCGGAGCTGCAGGAGGAGCTGTTCCGCCGCATCGCCGCGCTGCCCGGGGTCACCAGCTCGCAGTCGGCCATCTCCGTCCCGGGTGCCCGCGGGTTCAGGCTGACGCCGCCGCACGCGGGCCCACCCGAGGCGTTCCTGGTTCCGCAGGCAGGCGAGTTCGCCCACCTGCACCCCGGATTCGACGGCTCGCTGCACGTCGCGCTGCCGGTCGGGTTGGCGGCCGACGCGATCGCGCGCGGCTGGGCCGTCGCCCACCCGCTGGCCGGGGTTCGGCTGACCCCCGGAATGGTGCTGGTCCACGGCCCGCGCGACGAGTCCGAACTCGACGTCGTCGCGGCCGTCGTCGCGACCGCCCGCGGGTGGGCGGCCGGTGAGGCGTCGAACCCCGCACAGGCGTCCCGGACTTCTCCGGGCAAGCGAGAACTCGCACCAGTAGAAGGAGAAATCAAGTGAACAAGCCCTCGACCGCCGGTGACCTGCTGCTGCTCGTCGGCCGCGTGGTCATCGGAGCCGTGTTCATCGCCCACGGTCTGCAGAAGTTCCTCGAGTGGGGCATCGCAGGGACCGCCCAGTCGTTCGGCCAGATGGGGATTCCGGTGCCCGGCGTCTCCGCGTGGGTCGCGGCCCTGGTGGAGACCGTCGGCGGCGCGGCCTTGGTGCTGGGCGCCGGACTGCCGGTGGCCGGCGTGCTGCTGGCGCTGAACATGCTGGGCGCGCTGGTGTTCTACCACCTGCCGACCGGGTTCTTCGTCTCCGACGCCGACGGTGGCATCGAGTACGTGCTGGTGCTCGCGGCGGCCTCCCTGGTGCTGGCCTTCCGCGGCGGCGCCTACACGCTGGACAACGCCCTCACCCGCAACAAGGACGCAGCGGCGGCCTGACCTCTCCCCGTCTCGGTCGAGGGCGCCCGCCCTCGACCGAGACGGCCGGGTCCGAGGAGAACGCCCCGGAGCCGGAGCGCTCTTCGGCTACCAGCGCCGATGCACTTCTTCGGCCCAACCGAAGTGGTCCTCGACCTGGTAGGTGCGCCCGGACCGCGAGGTGACGGTGCCGGAGAACCGGCCGAACACCTGGTCCTCCCTGCTGAGGACGATCTTCTTGTCGAACTTCGAGGCGCGGTGGAACACGGGGTGGAACTCCACCTCCACGCCGCTGCCGCGGATCTGCCACGGCGCCATCCAGTCGTCCGGGTCGTAGACCCAGTCGAGCTCGTCGCTGATCTTCTCGATGCGCCCGTCGATGCGCAGCGAGTTCTCCGTGGACGGGGTGCCGTCCGTCCACTTCGCACCGAACTGGAGGCCGATCTCGTGGCCGTCGGTGACCCCGCTCGCCGACGCCCAGTTCCACACGATCGAATACGGCCAGCGTCCCCGGCCGTGGTCCATCGTCGCGTAGGAGCCGGTACCGCCCACGACGCGCTCGCGGCCGTCGAACGAGATCTTGCCGGTGACGGGCAGGCAGTTGTCCTTCCGCGTGTACTGGAAGACCCGGTCGCTCCACGGGACCAGGACGCCCATCGACTCGTGGTCCTCGCCGATCTCCACGAACAGCTCCGCCGTCACGCGCGCGGAGTTCGCCGACAACCGGACCCCGCCGTCGCACGGGTGGATCCCGACGTCGAGGCGCTTCCCGCTGCCCACGATCGGCCGGGTTCCCCACGGCGCGGACATGGCGTGGTTGCGCTGCAACCACTTGACCTCGGCGTCGGCCGCCGAGGTCAGGGTCGCCAGATCCAGGCAGAACAGGGAGAACCCCGACTTGTAGTCGGTGTCGGAGATCGAGAACGCCAGCACCACGTCGGGGGTGACGACGCACCAGTAGTCGAATCGCTTGTTGCGGCCCCACCCCGTGAGGTTGTCGCGGTGCCGCGGGAATCTGCTCCAGCCGACCGCTCGGGGGTTCAGCCTGCCGCTGGGCAGGCACAGGTCGACGGTCTGATCGATTTCTCGTTCCACTTCGCGAACTCCAGACGAAACGGGGGGCGCTGTCTCGGCGGGCTCCCGCGCGGCAGCGCGGTTGACCGGATCACGCAGGGCTCTTGCCCAGTTCCTCGAGGATCTTCGGGTACTCCGCGTCGAGCTTGTAGAAGAGCAGCAGCACGATCATGAGCAGGCTGACGATCACGGGAACCCAGATGAACAGGGCGGAGATCATCGAGATCGCCTCGGGAGACTGGGACGCCTGGGCGCCGACGTAGCCGCTGAGCGCGAGGCTCCAGCCGATCAGCGCGCTGCCGAGTCCGGTTCCGATCTTGATCCCCATGCTGGCGCCGCTGTAGATCAGGCCTTCGATCCGCGTTCCGGTTCGCCACTCGCCGTACTCCATCGTGTCGGCCAGCATCGCGAAGATGATCCCCATGACGGCGGCCTTGCCGAACCCGCGCACCACCTGTCCGACGGTGGCCAGCGCGACGTTGTCCGGGTCGATGAGGATGATCAGCGATCCGATGACCGCGACGGCGCAACCGGCGATCGCGGTGTTGCGCTTGCCGAAGCGCTTCGCGGCCGGGACCACGAACAGGATCCCGATCAGCGTCGCGAGGGTCAGCGCGGTCGCCAGCGCACCGACCATCGCCGGGTCGCCGACGACGTACTTCGCGAAGTACACGGCCATGCCCGCGGTGATGCCGTTGAACACGTACATCAGCATCAGCACGGCGGTGATGATCGCCCAGTACTTGTTGCGCAGCAGGGAGGTGAGCCCGTCCTTGACCGAGGGACGGGCGTCGTCGGCCTGCTCGCGCGACGTCGGGTCGGTTCGTTCCACAGTGGACCGGAAAGTGACGAAGTAGATCGCGGCGGCGGCGATTCCGTACACCACGAACACCGAGACCCAGCCCGACTGGCCGCCACCGAGCGCCTCGACGAACGGGATGGTGATGTTGCTGATCGCGATGATCGCCACGTAGGCGCCGATCATCTTCGCCACGTTCAGGATCGAGCGCTGGTGCTGGTCGTAGGTCATCAGGGCGCCGAGAGTCCCGTGCGGGATCTCCACCGCCGTGTAGATCAGCAGGGCGACGTTGTAGGTGACGACGACGTAGATGATCGTCGTGACGTCGCCGCTGCCGCCGGGGATGGTGAACAGCAGGACCGCGGCGATGGCGAAGGGGACCGCCAGCCACAACAACCACGGTCGCGCCTTGCCGTGCTTGGAGCGGGTCTTGTCGAGGGCGACGCCCATCACCACGTCGCTGACACCGTCGAGGATCCGCGAGAAGAACATGACGGTGCCGATGACCCCGGCGGCGATCCCGGCGACGTCGGTGTAGAAGAAGACCAGGAACGTCGATATGCCGGTCCAGATGACGTTGTTGGCGGCACCGCCCATCCCGTAGCCGATCTTCTCCCAGCGGCCGGGCTGCGCGGAGACCGCGCTCCTGGATGCGTCAAGACTTCCTGAATGCGTCGACATCGGCGTCCTTGCCTCAGATCTTCAGTTCGAGGTGCGGTGGGGCCTGCGCGGTGCGGGGTCGGCCGATCTGAATGGTCGGAAACCCCCGCCACGCTGATGAGCCGGCAGGCCAGGGCGCGGGTGCGCACGGCGTGACCTCTTCGGGTCCCGCGCTCGCGGTACGCGAAAGATCCTCACTTATGGATCGAGGTGTGGTCCAATACCGAATCAGTCCTTCAGTGATACTCCACGCAGAACAAACGAGGTCGGGGCGGGATGTGGCCGTCAGCGCGCCGATTTCCGGTTGGTTGCGACGGCCTGTGGTTCACGACGGGGGCCACATCGGACTGTGCGGCGGACGCCGGGGCACGCCGTGCGTCACCCGCGCGTGGGTGTGTCGTGGGACGCTTACGGTAGGCGCGTGGAACGTCGTCAGCTGGAGTACTTCCTCGCCGTGGTGGACCACGGTGGGTTCACCGCGGCCGCCGCCGCGCTGCACGTGGCGCAGCCTTCGCTGTCGCACTCGATCAAGGTGCTGGAACGGGAGTTGGGCGCGGAGCTCTTCCACAGGTTGCCCCGCAGCGTGCAGCTCACCTCGGCGGGTGCCGCGCTGATCGACTCCGCGCGCAGGGCGTTGCGCGAGCTGGAGATCGGCCGGGCGGCCGTGCGGGACGTGACCGGACTGATGGCCGGCCGGTTGGACCTGGTCACGCTGCCCACGCTCGCGCTCGACCCGCTCGCGGAGGTGATCGGGCAGTTCCGGGCCCGTCATCCGCAGGTCCGGGTGCGGCTGAAGCAGTTGGAGTTCGGCGAGGGCGTGCACGCGGCGGTGCGCAGCGGTGAGGCGGAGCTGGGCCTCGCCGACGCGATGCCCCACCCGGCCGATGACCTGGAGACCGCGCCGGTCGGCGAGCAGGAGCTCGTGGTCGCGTTGCCGCCGGGCAGCACCCTGCCTCCGGAGGGGCGGATGACCGTCGAGGACCTGCTGGCCAGGGACGTGGTGACCGGGTTCGAGGGCACGCTGGTGCGCGATCTCCTGCGCGTCGAGGCCGAACGTCGCGGCGTGGCGCTCAACGTCGTGGTGGAGGTCGGGCACCGCGAATCAGCGCTGCACCTCGTGGTCGCCGGCGCCGGGTGCGCCGTCCTCCCGCACCCGCTGGCGCGGCTGGCCGAGCTGAAGGGCGCGGTGCTCTGCTCGATGGAGCCGCCGCTGAACCGTCGGATCAACGTCTTCCAGCGCCCGGGCCGGCTTTCTCCCGCCGCGCAGGAGTTCCAGCGGTTGCTGCTTGACCAGCATCGATAGAAGTGCACTATCGGATGCCGTGAAAATTCGTCTTTGTGCCGTTCGGCCGGGCGAGGTCCAATCGCCGTTGTGACTGACACCACTAGACTCCTCCGCGGCAGCGTCGCCGATCTCCGGCCGAGGGTGGTCACCCTCGGCACGGCAGGAGGGCCCCGTTGGTGGCCCGGTGCGGGTGCCGGCGAGCGCTCCGGCATCGCCACAGCCGTCATCGTCGGCGACCGCGCCTACCTCGTCGACGCCGGTCACGGCGTCGGCCGGCAGCTGAACCTTGCGGGCATCCAGGTCAGCTCCCTGCGCGCCGTGTTCATCACGCACCTGCACTCCGATCACACCGTCGACCTGGCGAGCCTGGCGCTCTTCGGCATGTTCACCTTCGGCGCGGACCAGCACCCGATCCGGATCATCGGGCCCGGCGACCGCGGTGCGCTGCCGCCCGTCGCGCCCCGCGCGGTGGTGCCGCCGTCCCCGGTGTTCGCCGAACAGCCCACACCCGGCACGGCGGCGATGTTCCACCACCTGATGGCCGCTCACGCCACCGATCTCAACGATCGCGTGCTCGACGCCCTGCGTCCCAGCCCGCTCGACCACTTCGTCCCCGAGGACATCCGCGTCCCGGAGGACTCCGGATACCACCCGAACGACAACCCGACGCCGGACGACGTGCGGCCCTTCGAGGTCTACGCCGACGAGCTGGTCACCGTCACCGCCACCCTCGTGCGCCACCCGCCGATCGCACCGGCGTTCGCGTTCCGCTTCGACACCGCTGCGGGTTCGGTCACCATCTCCGGTGACACCGCGCCCTGCGACAACCTGGTCCGGCTCGCCCGCGACACCGACCTGCTGCTGCACGAGGCGATCGACTTCGACTGGGTGCACCGCACCTACTCGGGTGGAGGCCCGACCGAGCAGGCCTCGATCGATCACCACACCAAATCGCACACCAGCCCGCAGCAGGCCGTCGACATCGCCAACGCGGCGGGCGCCCGGGCGCTGGCCCTGCACCACCTGGTGCCCGGTACCACGCCGCGATCGGTCTGGGAGAGCGCGGCGGAGCGGTGCCGCGGCGCCTTCTTCGTCCCCGACGACCTCGACGTGCTGCCCTTCGGGACGTCGCCCGGAGCTCACGTCGCGCGCGAAGAGGTGGTCGCACCATGAGCCAGACCACCGGAACCGTGGGGCAGGAATCCACTTCGGACAACCTCAACACGCGGGAGATGCGGCGCATCTTGGCGTCGAGCTTCATCGGCAGCGCCATCGAGTTCTACGACTTCATCCTGTACGCGACCGCAGCCAGCCTCGTGTTCGGCAAGTTGTTCTTCGCCGGGATGCCGCCCGCCGTGGGGCTTTTCGCCTCGTTCAGCACGCTGGCGGTCGGGTACGTGGCCCGTCCGCTCGGCGGAGCTATCTTCGGTCACTTCGGCGACCGGCTCGGGCGCAAGGGCGTGCTGATCGTGTCGATGGTGCTGATGGGCGTTGCCACCAGCGCGATCGGCATGCTGCCGACCAGCACGCAGATCGGGGTCGCGGCACCGACCCTGCTGGTCGTGCTGCGGCTGGTGCAAGGCCTGGCCGTCGGCGGTGAGTGGGGCGGCGCGATGCTGGTCGCGCTCGAGCACGCCCCGTCGACGCGGCGCGGCTTCGCGGCCAGCTTCGCCAACATGGGTGGACCGGCCGGTGCCGTGCTGGCGACCCTGGTCATGTCCGCGGTCTCGACGTTGCCGGACGCGCAGTTCCTCAGCTGGGGCTGGCGGGTGCCGTTCCTGCTCAGCATCGTGCTGATCGCGATCGGGCTGGTGATCCGGTTGAAGGTGGCCGAGACGCCGTTGTTCCTGGATCTGGGCGAGAAGGCCGAACGGCGCAAGATCCCGCTGATGGAGGTCATCACCCAGTACCCGCGGAACCTCGTGCTCGGCATCATCGCCGGGATGAGCTCCTACACCGTGCAGGGCTTGATGACGGTGTGGGCGGTGGCCTACGTCATCGAGCTCGGGGTGGACCGGACCGGAGTGCTCAACGTCAAGGCGGTCGGGGCGACCCTGACGATCGTGGCGATCTGGTTCGCCGCGCGCCTGTCCGACCGGTTCGGCCGCAAGCCGGTGATGTTCACCGGCATGCTCGCCGGGGCGGTGCTGGCGTACCCGATCATCTGGCTGCTTCAGACGGGCACGCTGTGGGGCTTCGCGATCGGGCTCTTCCTGGCCAACGGCATCGTTCAGGGCGTGATCTTCGGGCCGTTCGGCGCGTTCGTCGCCGAGCTCTTCCCGACCCGGATGCGCTACACCGGCGCGTCGTTGGCCTACCAGACCGCCTCGACCCTCGGAGCCGGGTTCACCCCGGCGATCGCCTCCGGGCTGGTGCTCGCGGCAGGGGGCCAGTTGTGGCTGGTGGCGTTGGTGTGGGCCCTGTCGTTCCTGATCTCCATCGGTTGCGTTCTGAAGACCCGCGAGGGCCGCGCCGTCGACCTCTCGTGGGAGACCAAGTAGCGGTCGGGCCGCGCGGTGCCGGACGGATTCCGAGTCCGTCCGGCACCGTCGGTTTCAGAGCCCGGTGTTGGTGAGCGCGAAGAACTCCTGCCTGGTCTGGGGGTCGTCGCGCAACGACCCCTGCAGCGCGGAGGTCACCGTGCGGGAGCCGCCCGCCTGCACGCCTCGCAGGGACATGCACAGGTGCTCGGCCTCGATCACGACGCCGACGCCCTTGGGGGCCAGCTTCTCCTGCAGCCAGTCGGCGACCTGCTTGGTGAGTCGTTCCTGCACCTGCAGGTCGCGGGCGAACAGCTCCACGACCCGCGCGAGCTTCGACAGCCCGAGGATGCGCTGGTCGGGCAGGTACCCGACGTGCGCGATCCCGTGGAAGGGCAGCATGTGGTGTTCGCACAAGGACTGCACCGGAATTCTCTTGGCGAGCACCAGCTCGTCGTAGCCCTCGTCGTTCGGGAACGTGGTCAGGTTGAACTCGCGCGGCGTCAGCAGTTCCGCGTAGCTCGCCGCCACCCGGCGCGGGGTGTCGGCCAGGTGCGGGTCGGAGGGGTTCTTGCCCATGGCGATGAGCAGGTCGGTGACCGCCCGCTCGGCCGCGTCCGGGTCGTAGCCCTGGCGTCCGTGCACCACGTGCAACGCCCTGGCCCCGCCGCGCTCGGGCAGGACGTCCTCGGTCAGGTCGACGTTCACCGCACCTGCGGCCTGCGGCCTCATCGCGCACCGCGCCGGGGTGGCCCTGCGGGTCCTCGAAGACCACGGCTTCGAACCGCGGGAGGAGGGCGCCGAAGTCGCGCTGGTCAACTGCCCGTTCCACGCCCTGGCCCAGGAGCACACCGCGCTCGTCTGCGGGATGAACGTGCAGCTGTGCAGCGGGCTTCTCGCCGTAGCCGGCGTCACCGGACTCGCCGCCCGGCTGGATCCGCGACCCGGCCACTGCTGCGTGCGCCTCACCCCGGACACCCGATCCGCAGCCCTGATCCCGCACGGTCAGTAGTCGACAGTGCTGGAAGGTGCCGTGCCCTGGTCTGAGCTGGAAAGCTGCGGGCTGTTGCCGTCACGGCGGCGGAAGTCAGCCGCGCGACGCGCATCCCGTCCCGGCTCCGGAAAGGCCCTTCGTGTCGAACGCCGCTGTTCACCCCGCTCACCGCCGCGTCGTGGGTGTGCTCGTCGCCGCCCAGGTCCTCAGCGGAGCCGGGCTCGCCGCCGGCATCACAGTCGGTGCCCTGCTGGCCCAGGACCTGCTCGGCACCGGCCTGTCGGGTCTTCCCAGCGCCCTGTTCACCATCGGTTCGGCCGCCGCGGCAGTGCTCGTCGGGCGCCTCTCGCAGCGGTGGGGGCGGCGCGCGGGGTTATCGCTGGGCTACGGCGCCGGGGCCCTCGGCAGCCTCGGTGTCGTCGTGGCAGCCGCACTCGGCAGCGTGGCCCTGCTGTTCTCCGCGCTGTTCGTCTACGGCGCCGGCACCGCCGCCAACCTCCAGGCCCGCTACGCCGGAGCCGATCTCGCGCCCGAGCAGCACCGGGGCCGGGCCGTGAGCACCGTGCTCATGGCCACCACGCTCGGCGCCGTCGCCGGACCGAACCTGGCCACGATCACCGGCGATCTGGCCGACGCGCTCGACATCCCGCGGTTGGCAGGGCCGTTCCTGCTCGCCGCGGCCGCCTACGCTGCTGCCGCGCTCGTGCTCTGGGTGATGTTGCGGCCGGACCCGCTGCTGACCGCGCGCGAGCTCGCCGCGAGCGCTCCGCAGGACACCGGTGCGCGGCACCGCGTCACCGGGGTGTCCGGAGGTGGCGGTCGACTCGTGCTGGGCGCGTCGGTCATGGTGCTCACGCAGCTCGTGATGGTCGGCATCATGACGATGACCCCCGTCCACATGCAGCACCACGGCCACGATGTGGGTGCCGCCGGGCTGGTCATCGCCGTGCACGTGGCCGGCATGTACCTGCCCTCGCCGATCAGCGGCCTGCTCGCCGACCGGTTCGGCCGCCTGCCCGTGGCGACCGCCGCGGCCGTCACGCTCCTGGCGGCCGGTTTGCTCGCCGCTCTCGCCCCGCCCCACTCGGTTCTGCTCCTGGCGCTCGCCCTCGGGCTGCTCGGTCTCGGCTGGAACTTCGGCCTCGTCAGCGGCACGGCGATCATCACCGACACCGTTCCGCTCGCGACCCGCGCCAAGACCCAGGGGACGGTGGACGTCGCCATCGCCATCTCCGGCGCGGGCGGCGGCATGGCCTCCGGTCTCGTCGTCGCCGGCAGCGGCTACGCCACGCTCACGATCCTGGGCGGAGCGCTGGCGCTCGCGATCATCCCCGCCGTGGCCTGGACCGCACGAACCCGCTCGCCCGAATCCCTCGCGTGAAGCGCGGTCTCCCACGCGCGGGAGACCGCGCGGACCGCCTACTGCCGTTGCCCCGCGGGCAGGACGAAGGACACCGCGAGCGCGAGCAGCGAGATCATCACCGCGACGCCCAACGCCCACTGGTACCCACCGGGCTGGCCGACCAGCGACGACAGCACCGCGGTCCCCAGCGACGCACCCACGTTGAACGCGGCGGAGTTCAGCCCGGGCAGCAGCCCCTGGTTGTCGGCGGGGGAGTACACCACGCCCATGGCGTTGAGCATGATGTTGGCCATCCCGGCCGCCGTCACGCCGAGCAGCACCGCGCAGCCGACGAGCACCGCCGGGGAGGAGAGCCCGAACATCATGATCACCAGCGCCACCACGCTGCCGAGCACCCCGACGCGGAAGACCCTCCGGTACCCGATGTTCTCCGCGAGCCGGCCCGCGAACGGCGCCACAAGCCATCCGACCAGGGCGTACGGCGTGAGGTAGAGCAGCGATGCGGTGCTCGCGCTCATCCCGAAACCCTCCTGCGCCAGCAGCGGCAGGACGAAGTTGATCGCCGCGAAGACTCCCGCGAGCGTCAGCGTCGTGGTGAGCAGCAGGCCCCACGTACCGCGGTCGCGCATCTGCCGCACCGGCACCAGGCTGTCCGGGCGGCGTCGCTCGACCAGGACGAACACCGCGAACAGCGCCGCAGCACCACCCACCAGGAGGACGCCCCCACCGGAGATCCCCACGGTGAGCAGGCCGATCGTCGCGCACAGCAGGGCGACGCCCCGCCAGTCCATCCGCGCCCCGGCTGAGGGCCGGCTGTCGGGAAGCCACCGCCACACCAGTCCAGCGGCGATGAGCCCGACGAGGAGGATCGTGGCGAAAACACCGCGAAAACCGACGGTGTCGACGATGACGCCACCGAGGAGGGCATCGACCCCGGCGACCCCGCCGTTGACACCGGTGATGATCCCGACGTGCAGGCCGAACCGGTCGGGCGGCACGGCATCCCGCAGCACCATCAGCGACATCGGCACGAGCACGCCGCACACGCCCTGCACGCCACGCGCGGCGTAGAGGACTTCGATGTTCGGCGCGAGCAGGCCGATGACGGTGCCCGCGTTGGTCACCGCCACGACGCCTAGGATCACCGGTCGGCGACCGGCGATGTCGGACAGCCGGGGCAGGAACACCCCGAACAGCGCGGCGGAGAGGAAGAAGATGGTCGCTTGGAGGCCGACCTGATCGGCACCGGCGTCCAAGCGCTCACCGAGGTCGGTGACGGCCGGGCTGAGCATGGTCGCGTTGAGCTGGAAGAGGACCACCGCGCCGATCAGCGCGGCCATGAGGCGGCCGACCGGGGCCTGCTGCCCGCGGGATTCGGCCAAGCGCACGTGCTCCATCGAACGCACCACTTTCCGAGATCAGGCCGGGCGCATCGTGGCGCCCGGGGCGTTGAGCACGCGCGCGGCGAAGGCGTGCCCGTTCGTGCAACAGGTTTCGACGGGGGCGCCCTCCAGGAGCGCGGTGAGGAAGCCCGCGGCGAACGCGTCCCCGGCGCCGGTGAGGTCGCGGACCTCCTCGACCGGTGCCACGGGCACGTGGTGCGGCGCGGCACCGGGAGCGAGCACCGCGGTCGGGTCGGGGCCGTTCTTGACCACCGCGGTGGTCTTCGGCAGCTCGGCGTCGCGCAGGCCGAGCAGCTCGGCTTCGGCCGCGTTGGCCAGCAGCAGGTCCGGTTCCAGCTCGGCGACGAGGTCCAGGAACCGGTCCACGCCGTGGTGGCGCAGCATCCCGGTCGACGAGGCGTCCAGCGACACCGAGCCGCCTTCCGCGCGCACCCGGCCGACCGCGGCGATCGCGGCGTCGCGGACGGCACCGCCCGCGAAGGAGTACGCGGGCACGTGCAGGTGCGCGAGCCCGTCGGTCCAGGACGGCTCCACGTCGTCGAGCAGCACCGAGGCGCCCCGGTCCGGCAGCATGGCCCGCTCGCCGCGCTCGTCGATGAGCACCACGATCGTGCCGGTGCGGCCGCGGCGCTGGACCCGGACGTCCACCCCGTGCGAGGACAGCTCGGCCACCAGCGCGTCCCCGGCGAAGTCGGCGCCCACCGAACCGAGGAAGCGCGTGGGGCAGCCCGCGAAAGCGGCGACGTTGGCCGCGCTCCCGCCGCGCACCCGGTGGATCTCCACGTCGGTGTCGGTGGCCTGCTGCAGAGGTTCGCGCAGCCAGACGACGACGTCCTCGACGAGGTCGCCCAGCACGCCGAGCACCTTGCGCCCCATCACGCCCCCATCGCCTTGGCGATCTCGGCGCCGAGGGAGACGTTGTTGCGGTACACGGCGATGTTGACGTCCAGGCTGCGCCCGCCGGTCGCCTTGACGATGTGGTCCAGCAGGAACGGTGTGGTGTCCTGGCCGACGATGTTCTGCTCGCGGGCCGCTTGCCACGCCTCGGCGACCACGCGATCGTGCAGCTCGGGCGGGAGCTGCTCGTCCTCGGGAACCGGGTTGGCGATCAGCAGCGCCGCCCGCAGGTCCAGCTCCCGACGGGCGCGGGCCATCGCAGCCGCCTCCCGGGGGTCGGCGACCGAGAAGTCGATCTCGTACCCGGAATCCGCGACGTAGAAGCCGGGGTACCGGTTCGTCCGGTAGCCCACGACCGGGATGCTGAGGGACTCCAGCCGTTCCAAGGTGGCGGAGATGTCCAAGATGGACTTCGCGCCCGCGCTGACCACCAGGATCGGCACGTCGGCGAGGGTGAACAGGTCTGCGGACTCGTCGAAGCTGGTGCCGGCGCCTTCGTGGACACCGCCGAGACCACCGGTGGAGAACACCTCGATGCCGGCCTTGTGCGCGAGCAGCGCCGTGGCCGCGACGGTGGTGCCGCCGGAGAGCTCCTTGACCGCGGCGACCGGCAGGTCGCGCACGCTGACCTTGACCGCGTCGTCCTCGTGGGACAGCCGCTCGATCTGGTCGTCGCTGAGCCCGATCGTCGGCACGCCGTCGACGACGCCGATCGTCGCCGGGGCCACGCCGGATTCCCGGAGCCTGGCCTCGGCTTCCCTGGCGACCTCCAGGTTGCGCGGGCGCGGCAGCCCGTGCGTGAAGATCGTCGACTCGAGCGCGACCACCGGGCGACCGGTGGCGACCGCGTCACGAACTTCCGTTGACACCACGAACATCTGCGCGAACCTCCGACGGGATCTCCTGCTGGTGGCGAGAAATCTAGAGCCGTCGGTGCGTGGGAACAACGAACAATTCGGACGCGACTGATAGCGTCACACTATGGGTGTGACGTTGCGGCAGCTCGAGGTGTTCGTCGCGGTCGCCGACGAGTCGCACTTCGGGCGCGCGGCGCAGCGCTTGCACTGCTCGCAGCCGGTCGTGAGCCAGGAGATCCGGCGCTTGGAAGGTGCTGTGGGCACGACGCTGTTCGACCGCTCGACCAGGACCGTGGCGCTGACCGAGGCGGGAGCGGCGCTGCTCGAGGACGCCCGCGCGCTGTGCGCCGCAGCGGGAGCTTTCGTCGCCCGCGCGCGCCGGCTCACCGACATGCGGTCGCGTCGGCTGCGCATCGCGGTGACGCCGAGCGTGATGGACGAGATCCTGCCGGTCGTCCTGCGCCGCGCGGAGGCGGCGATGCCGGACGCGGAGCTGCTGGAAGTCCCCGTGGAGACCGGGGAAGTGGCCGACGCCCTGGTGAACCGCGACTGCGATGTCGGCCTCGGCCGGTTCGTGACACCGCCGCCGCACCACCGGTCCGACCTGGTGCGCACCGAACCGGTTCTGGTCGCGCTGAGCGAGAAGCACCCGCTGGCCGGGGAAGAGGCGATCGACCTGGCGGAGATGGGTGATCTGCCGCTGCTGCTCTGGCCGCGCGAGCAGAACCCCGACTACTACGACGAGCTGATGCGCATCTGCGCCGACCGCGGCTTGAACCCGCTGGTGCTGGTCAGCCCGCCCCGCATCGTCGGCGGCCGGTCGTACCTGATCGCCGACGGGCGCGCGTTCTCCCTGATCCCGGCCTCCACGGCGGGTCGGGTCACCGACGGCGTCGGAGTCGTGCCGTTGCGACGCCCCGCGACCCTGCCGCTGTCGGTGATCTGGCTCGCGCGGGACCACCGGCCGGTGGTGGCGGAGTTCCTCGCCTTGGTCCGCCAGGTCGGGGCCGAGCTGGAGGGTGAACAGCGGTACCCGCGCACGTGAGCGCGCGACCTTCCTGAGTTCAACCCAATGTTGCTTCGAGCGCAATCATGTTGCGCTAAGTGTCCGCCGTCGGGGTGTTTGGGTTTGCCCGGGTCTGCACGAGAAAGTGCTTTTCACCTGCGAGTATGAGGCTTCGGGGTGCTCTCGTGGGCCGAGGTGGGCGTTGACAGTGCGGCGCAGGGTCCCTACGTTGCAGAAATCGCAACTGTGTTGTTTCTAGTGAACCAGGCTAGGTGAAAGGGGACGGTGCGGGTTCGCACCTGCATCGCCGACTCGACCCATCGGGGAGTGGGCAAGCATGCCTTCCAGCACGTCCGATCCCGGGCGGAGAACGCCTGCGCCGTCGACGATGCGCCGCGTCGTCAGCGCCAGCTTCATCGGCAACCTCGTCGAGTGGTTCGACTACGCCGTGTACGGCTACCTCGCCACCACGATCGCGAGCGTGTTCTTCCCGGGCACCTCGCCGACCGCCGGGCTGCTGGCCACCTTCAGCGTGTTCGCGCTGTCGTTCGTCATCCGTCCCGTCGGCGGCCTCTTCTGGGGGCACTTCGGTGACCGGTTCGGCAGGCGCAACGCGCTGTCGCTGTCGATCCTGATCATGTCCGCCGCCACCTGCGTGATCGCCCTGCTGCCCGATTACGCCGCCGTGGGCGTCGCCGCGCCCATGCTGCTGCTCGCGACCAGGCTGGTGCAGGGCTTCTCCGCGGCGGGTGAGTACGCGGGCGCCTCGGCGTTCCTCTTCGAATACGCGCCCAGGGGCCGGAAGGGCGCCTACACCAGCGTCGTGCCCGCCAGCACCGCCTGCGGGCTGCTGCTCGGCTCGGTCGTGGTCACCGCGCTGACCTCGATGCTCTCGGACGAGGCTATGGCCTCCTGGGGCTGGCGCATCCCGTTCCTGCTGGCCGCGCCGCTGGGGCTCATCGGCCGCTACATCCGGCTCAAGCTCGAGGACACCCCCGAGTACCGGGAGCTGGAAGGCCGGCAGTCCGCGGTGCAGGCGCCGCTGCGGGACACCTTCGCGCACAACAAGCGCCGCCTCCTCGTCGCGTTCGGGGTCACCAGCCTCAACGCCGTCGGGTTCTACATGCTGCTGAGCTACATGCCGACCTACCTGTCGACCGAGCTCGGGCTGGGGGAGACGAGCTCGTTCGCGTCCACCGGCGTGACGCTCGTGGTCTACATCGGGGCCGTGCTGCTCATGGGCCGCCTCTCCGACCGGGTCGGTCGAGCGAGGATGCTGACGCTGGCCGGAGCGCTGTTCGCGGTGCTCGCGGTCCCGGTCTTCCTGCTCCTGGGAACCGCGGGCGTGGTCGGTGTCGTGCTGATCCACACGGCGCTGGGCATCGTGCTCAGCACCAACGACGGCACGCTCCCGGCATTCCTGTCCGAGCTGTTCCCGACGCACGTGCGCTACAGCGGTTTCGCGCTCAGCTTCAACACGGCCAACGCCCTGTTCGGCGGGACGGCTCCGTTCGTGGCCACCTCCCTGATCCGCGCGAGTGCCGACCCGGTCGCCCCGGCCTGGTACCTCGCCGCCGCAGGGGTCGCCGCCGTGCTGGTCATGCGCGCCGCGCGTCACGTTCCACCCGGTTCCGACCCCGACGGGCCGGCGCCGGGGTCCGCACAGCGCGGCACCGATCACGAGAAAGGATCTGCTCGATGAGCATGGAACGCCTCAAGACCATCCACAACGGACAACGCGTCGCACCGACGTTCTCCGAGGCGGAGATGCGGCGGCGAGTGGACGTGCTGCGCCGGCGCATGACCGAAACGGGCGTGGACGCGGTCGTCTTCACCAGCTACCACAACATCAACTACTACAGCGACTTCCTCTACACGGCGTTCGGGCGCAACTACGCGCTGGTGGTCACGCAGAACAGCCACGTCACCGTGTCGGCCAACATCGACGCCGGGCAGCCGTGGCGGCGGAGCTTCGGCGACAACGTCGTCTACACCGACTGGCAGCGCGACAACTTCGAGCACGCCATCGCCACGGTGCTCTCCGACGCCGGGGTCACCAAGGGGCGGCTCGGCGTCGAGGACGACGAGCTGGCGCCGGCGCTGCGCGCGCGGATCGCCCGGGTCCTGCCGGGATTCGAGTTCACCGACGTCTCCGCGACGGCCATGGCCCAGCGGATGGTGAAGTCCTCGGAGGAGATCGCGCTGATCAAGGAGGGTGCTCGCATCGCGGACCTCGGCGGGGCCGCCGTGACCGCCGCGGTCGCCGAAGGCGTGCCCGAGTACGAGGTGGCGCTGGCGGGCACCCAGGCGATGGTCCGCGAGATCGCCCGCACCTTCCCCGACGCCGAGCTGCGGGACACCTGGGTGTGGTTCCAGTCCGGGGTCAACACCGACGGCGCCCACAACTGGCCGACCTCTCGCAAGGTCCAGCGCGGCGACCTGCTGAGCCTGAACTGCTTCCCGATGATCGCCGGGTACTACACGGCCCTGGAACGCACCCTGGTCTACGGCGAGGCCAGCGCGGCCCAGCTGCGGTACTGGGAGGTCAACACCGCGGTGCACGAACGCGGCCTGGAGCTCATCCGCCCCGGAGAGGTGTGCGGGGACATCGCCGCGGAGCTGAACAAGGTCTACGACGAGCAGGAGCTGTTGCAGCACCGCACCTTCGGGTACGGCCACTCCTTCGGCGTGCTGTCGCACTACTACGGCCGGGAAGCGGGCCTGGAGCTGCGCGAGGACATCGAGACCGTCCTCGAACCCGGGATGGTCGTGTCCATGGAACCGATGATCACCATCCCGGAGGGGCGGGAAGGAGCGGGTGGGTACCGCGAGCATGACATCCTCGTGGTGACCGAGAACGGCGCGGAGAACATCACCCGCTTCCCCTACGGACCCGAGCACAACGTCCTCCCCGCCTGACGGCGGATCGCAGGCCACGCCGGTCTCCGGGTTCGGAGGCCGGCGTCGTCGCGGTCCCGAGCGGTGTGCGGCGGTGCAGGAGGGAAGACGATGAGCGACAACGACGAACTCGACCGGCAGGAGGCCAGGAGCGCCAACTCGGTGCTGCACAACGGCATCCGCGTCCTGCGCTCGTTCTCGGTCGATGAGCCCGCGCTCGGCGTCACCGAGATCGCCCGCCGGGTGGACCTGCACAAGAGCACCGTGTCGCGGCTGCTCAACCAGCTCGAGCAGCTCGACCTGGTCCTGCGGGACCCGGAGAGCGGGCGCTTCCGGCTGGGGCTCGGACTGATCGGCATCGCCGGTCCGCTGCTGGCCAACCTCGACGTCCGGCGCGTGGCCTACCCGTCGCTGGAGCGGCTCACCGAACGCACCGGGGAGACCAGCGCTCTCGTCGTGTGGAGCGGCCACGAGTCCGTCTCCGTCGAGCAGGTACCGAGCCCGAAGCTGGTCAAGCACACCACCCCGATCGGGACCCGCTACACCACCGCGGCGAGCTCGTCGGTGCAGGTGTTCCTGGCCGAGCTGCCGGAAGGGCGCGCCAGGGAACTGCTGGAACGGGGGCTGGTGCGCTCGGAGCGCCGGGACGACGTCGAGGTGAGCGCCTACCTCGAACGACTCGCCGCGGTGCGCGCTTCGGGCGTGGCGATCAACGCCGGTGAGACCCACGTCGAGGAGGTCGGCATCAGCGCGCCGGTGCGCGACCACCGCGGACATCTCGTCGCCGCCCTGCTGCTGTCGGCGCCCAGCTTCCGCGTGTCGGAGCAGCTGCGCGACCAGCTGGCCGGAGTGGTCCGCGAGACGGCCGCGGAGATCTCGACCCGCTTGGGCGCACCGGGGTGCGGCGGCGACGCGCTGCCGCACCCCTGAGCGGTCACACCGGCACGTCGGTCAGCCGCTCGTGGGTGCGGGCGGGACCGCAGACCGGTCGCGCGTGCGCGGCGATCTCGGCGAGCGAGGTCACCCACATGCCGTCGAGCGAGCGCAGCAGCTCCAGCAGCCGGTCGAGGACGTTGGCCTTGGCCGGGCGCCCGGACAGGAACGGGTGGGCGGTCAGGACGAAGCAACCGCCCTCGGCGTGCCGCGTCGTGGCCTCCAGCGACCACATCTCCAGCGCCTTCAGCGGGCTCTCGATGACACCGCTGCCCGTCCAGCCGGGGTAAAACGCGAACTGCTCCCAGTCGTCCAGCGACCAGTCCACCGGGATCTCGACCAACTCGGTCGACCCCGGCCCGGAACTGGTCATCAGGTACGGGACGTCGTCGTCGAGCAGGCTGGAGTCGTAGCTGAAACCGCGTTCCGCCAGCAGCTTCGGGGTGTGCCAGTTCATCTCCCACCACGGCGCGCGGTAGCCGGTCGGCCGGACACCGGCGACGCGTTCGAGCGCCTCGAGCCCGCGGTCCAGGTACTCGGCCTCCTTGCCCTCGTCGAGCCCGCGCATCGACTCGTGCACGTACCCGTGGTGGGCCACCTCGTGACCGTCGTCGACGATGGCGCGCACCGCGTCCGGGTAGCACTCGGCGGTGTAGCCGGGGACGAAGAACGTCGCCCGCACGTCGTGCCGCCGCAGCACGTTCAGCAGCCGCGGCACGCCCACCCGGGGGCCGTAGGACTGGTGCCCCATCAGGGACATGCGCTCCACCGAGCCAGGATCCTGGACCAGGGCGCAGGATTCGGCATCGACGTCGAAGGTCAGCGCGGCCGCGGCGCGAACACCGCGCTGCCACGGGAAGGAACCGGGAGTTCCGGACATGGTCACCTCGTTCCACATCGGAATGGCACTGCTCAGGAGGGGGCGTGATCGGGCTCGCGCTTCGGCAGCTGCTCGGGCAGGTGACGGCGGTGCACGCGCGGTCCCAGCACGGCGTAGAGGCCCGCCGAAACGAGTCCACCGGCCAGCCAGGACAGGTCGATGCCGCCCATCGCGCCGGCGATCGGTCCCTGGAAGACCTCCAGGACGCCGTGCATGAACAGCCAGGTGGAGACCACGCCCGCGCCGAAGGAGACCACCGCCGCCCAGTTGACGTCCGGCAGGAGAGCGCTGCCGACCGGCGCGAACAACCGGTCCGTGCGGCTGCTGTCGCGTTCGAGCGCGAAGAAGTGGACGAGCATGATCCCGGCCCAGGAGGCGACCCAGGCGACGAGCGAGACGAGCCAGGAGTCCAGCACGGACGCGAGGTCGCCGTGGAAGACGAACAGCGCCACGCACAGCATCGCGAAGACGCCCACCAGGACGCTCAGCGTGCGGCGCGAGGCCTTGACGTCCAAGGCCTGCGCGGCGACGCCGAAGGTGTAGATGTTGAGGATGTTCGTGGCGATCGGCCCGTGCACCACCAGGAAGAGCACGGGCACGGCCAGCGAGCCGTAGTTGTCGACGATCAGGCGTCCGGGATCGGCCTCGCCGTTCTTGGTGGCCAGCGAGGCGCCGAGGACTCCGAGCCAGACGACCGGGAGGAACTGCCCCAGCGTGCTGGCGAGGTAGAGCCTGCGTCGCGGCACGGTGGTGCTGACGAACCGCGAGTAGTCGGCCGCGTAGGTGAACCAGGTGATGCCCCAGCCGATGCCGATGGCGGTCATGACCGCGGTCATCGCGCTGAGGCGCTCGAGGCCGGTGAGCACCTGTCCCGGCGGGCCCGCGTAGCTCCAGTCGATCTCCAGCCCGGTCCACGCGACCAGCGACATGAGGACCAGCACGGCGATCGTCGGTGGGACGGTCCAGCGTTCGAAGCTGGCGATGGCGCGGTACCCGAACCAGGAGATGAGCACCTGCGCGCCCATGATCACCGCGGCCACGACGAGCTTCGCGGCGTGGTTCTCGGCAGCCGGGTCCACCGCGCCGAGCTCGCTGAGCAGCGCCATGACCAGGTCCAAGATGATCCAGGTGTTGACCGCGCACCACCCGACGGCGAGCAGGGCCTGGATCGCCGCGGGCAGGTACGCCCCGCGGCGGCCGAACGCGGCCCGGGACAGCACCATCCCGGTCGCGCCGGTGCGCTGGCCGAGCAGCACGAACAGTCCGAACAGGGCCATCCCGACGAAGTTGCCCGCGATGAGCACGAGCAACGTGTCGGACAGCCCGAGGCCGAGCTCGATGCCCAGCGCCCCCAGCACCCAGTTGATCGGTGCGATGTTCGCGCCGGCCCAGATCCAGAACTGCCCCGAGACCCGGCGCGTCCTGGACTCGTCGGGGATCGGCTGCAGGCATTCCTCCAGGTCACCTCTTGCGGGGTCGTCACCTGCCGGACTCGTCATCGGGTCTCCCCTCCACGCTGGCATTGGTGAGATCTCATGCTTCTGGCCGGGGAGGGAGGAAACAAGGTACATTCCGTCAACCAAATGTCGATCGCAGTTGGACGATCTGTCATGAAGATGTCGCTCGACGAGGTGCTGCGCCACCGCAGCGTGCAACGCGGGGAGCCGGTGCTGCTGGTCGGTGCCGAGGCGGCTTCGCGCAGCGTGCGGTGGGTGCACTCCAGCGAGGTCATTGACATCGCGCCCTTGCTCCGGGGCGGGGAGCTGCTGCTCACCGGGGGAGTGGTGCTCTCGGAGGTCTCGCCGTCGCGTCAGCGCTCCTACGTCCGCGACCTGGCCGCTCGCGGGGTCACCGCGTTGGCCGTGGAGACCGCCAGCAGCGGTCTCGGAGTGCCCGACGCCCTGATCGACGAGTGCGCCAAGCACGGGTTCCCGCTGATCCGGTTCGACCGCCCCGTCCCCTTCGTGGAGATCACCGAGGGCATCAACGGGCTGATCATCAACGATTCGGTGCAGCGGCTGCGCCTGGCCGACTCGATCTCCGACGCGCTGTCGGCGGAGCTGACCTCCGGGGCGGGCCTGCAGGAGCTCACCGGCGCGCTCGCGGAGCTCACCGGCGCCGCTGTCGTCGTGCGGGATCGCTCGGGCGCGGTGCTCACCCGGGCGCCGGAGCGGGCAGCCGATGACGCGGGCGAGGTCGTGACCTGGCGCGCCACCGTCGCGGTGCACGGCATCAGCACGGCGAACCTGGAGGTGCTGGCCGCGCCGGGTGCCGATCCGCTGGTGCTGGAAGCCGCGCTCGGCCGGGCGCCGCAGGCGTTCGCCCTGGCGCTCCTGCGCGCGCAACCGCCCACTCCGCGGATGCGCGCCACCCGCGCGCTGTTCCAGCACCTCCGCGATCCCTCCGCCGCGCACGACGACCTCGACGTCCTGCTCGCCAACTCCGGTCTGGCGGGCACGGACGCGTTCGTCGCCGTCGTCACCGGTGGCGACGACCCGGGGGTGCGCGAAGCGCTGGAGCAGCAGTTGCAGCGGAACGGGCGGATGGCGGTCGGTCATGCCGATGAGCACGAGTACCTCGCCCTCGTCGCGCTGGACGCGCGGCGGCCCGAGCGCTCCCGGCGGGATCTGATCGACGACGTGCGCCAGCTCGGCGTGCTCGGGCCGGAGCACCCGGCCGTCGGGATCGGTCCGCTGGTGAGCGGAAGCGGCGGGATCCCGCACGCGGTGGCCGAAGCGCGTCGCTGCCTCCAGCTGGATCTCGCGGACGGTGAGACGCCCCGGGTCGTCGACGCCGCCGACTGGTCGCTGCACCGGCTCGTGCACCAGCTCGACGCCGACGAGGTCCTGCAGCGGTTCATCCGCGAGCAGCTCGGGGCGTTGCTCGACGAGCCGAGCGAGACCAGGGGCCGCCTGCTGCGGACCCTGGAGGTCTTCTTCGACTGCGGGGCCAACAAGACCCGGGCCGCCGAACGCCTGCACGTGCGCAGGCAGACCCTCTACCAGCGGTTGGACAAGCTGTCGGCATCGCTGGGGATCGACGTGACCGATCCCGAGAAGCTCGGGGATCTGCACGTCGCGGTCCGGCTCCGCAACGTCCTCACCGGCCGCGGCCGAGGCTGAGCCGCTCGTGCTCCGAGGAGGAGTTGCTCCCTTCGTCCTCGAGGTGCGAACTTTTTCAACCCGGCGAGGCCGAATGGGAAAGTTTGTTCGGTGCTTTGTATTGCGCGGATGTGTCGCGCGGGTTGCGGGAATCGTCTCCCGATGAAGTTTCCGAAACTGCGCTGTGTGGCGAGAGTCGCCAAAATATCCTAAGCGGAAGAAAGCCTTCGCGAGGCGCTTATCCGGCGTGAAAGTCGTTCGGGCGCAGGGATCGTGGGGTCATGAACAGCAGGTTCGCCGTTTTTGAAGCGTGGTTTCTGGATTTTCATGCGCGTTGTGCGAGTGATCCGCACGTGCCTTACAGTCGGTCGCGAACTGCAGTGATGCGAGGTGATTTCGTGAATCTCACTCCGTCTGACACGGAGAAGTTGCTGTTGAGCGTCGCCGGAATGATCGCCCGGGATCGACGGGAACGCGGCGTCCTGCTCAACCACCCGGAAGCGGTCGCCCTGCTGTCCTGCTGGGCGATCGAGCGCGCCCGGGAAGGCTTCACCGTCGACGCGCTCATGAACGAGGGGAGGCGCGTGCTCACGCGAGAGGAAGTGATGGAGGGCGTGCCCGAGATGCTCTCCGACGTCCAGGTGGAAGCGACCTTCCCCGACGGGCGCAAGCTCGTCACGATCACGGAGCCGATCTCGTGATCCCCGGCGAGGTCCGCGTCCGAGAGACGCCCATCGAGCTCAACGCCGGCCGCGAGCGGCACACGCTGCTGGTGGTCAACGACGGCGACCGTCCCATCCAGATCGGGGCGCACCTGCACTTCCCGGACGCCAACCCGGCGCTGACCTTCGACCGCGACGCCGCCCAGGGCTACCGCCTGGATTCCCCCGCGGGGACGTCGGTGCGCTTCGAGCCCGGCGTGAGCAAGCTCGTGGAGCTGGTGGCGCTGGGCGGGACCGGGCACGTGCCCGGCCTGCAGATCCGCGATCGGGAGCTGCCGACCTACACGCGCGAACCCAGGAAGGTCGTCCCGTACGGAACCCCGGGTTCCGAACCCGAGATGCCGGGCACGGCCTCGCCTCCGGCGCGGGCGCGGGTCACCGACGAACCAGTCAACGACGAATCGGCCACCGACGAGCGCGGTGGCGATCAGCAGCACTCCGAGGAGGGGCAGTGAGCCAGATCGGTCGTCGCGAGTACGCGAAGCTGTACGGGCCGACCACCGGCGATCAGGTCCGGCTCGGCGACACCGACCTGTGGATCGAGATCGAGCAGGACTTCTGCGTCGGCGGCGACGAGGCGGTGTTCGGCGGCGGGAAGAGCATCCGCGAGTCCGGTGCGCAGGGCATGGCCACGCGCGCGCAGGGTGCTCTCGACCTGGTCATCACCAACGTGATCGTGCTCGATCACTGGGGCGTCGTCCGCGGTGACGTCGGCATCCGCGACGGGCGCATCGTCGCGGTGGGCAAGTCCGGCAACCCGGACGTGATGGACGGCGTGCACCCGGACCTGAAGATCGGTCCGACCACCGACGTCATCGCGGGAGACCGCAAGATCCTGACCGCGGGTGCGATCGACACCCACGTGCACTTCCTCACCGAGATCGAGATGGCCGAGGCGCTGGCCACCGGCACCACGACCGTGGTGGGCGGCGGCACCGGGCCGACCGAGGGGTCGAAGGCCACGACCGTCACCCCTGGATCCTGGTCGCTGGCCATGATGCACCGGGCTCTCGACCACCTGCCGCTCAACGTCATCCTCTTCGGCAAGGGCAGCACGGTCAGCGCGGAGGGGCTCGCCGAGCAGGCCCTGGCCGGTGCGGGCGGGTACAAGGTCCACGAGGACTGGGGCGCCACCCCGGCGGCCATCGACGCGGCGCTGCGCGCGGCCGACGAGCACGGCCTGCAGGTCGCCCTGCACGCGGACAGCCTCAACGAGACCGGCTACGTGCAGCACACCCTCGACGCGATCGACGGCCGCGGCATCCACGCGTTCCACTCCGAAGGCGCCGGTGGCGGGCACGCGCCCGACATCATCGTCGTCGCGGGTGAGCCCAACGTGCTGCCGGCCTCGACGAACCCGACCCTGCCGCACACGGTGAACACCGCCACCGAGCACCTGGACATGCTCCTGGTCTGCCACCACCTCAACCCGCAGGTTCCCGAGGACCTCGCGTTCGCCGAGTCGCGCATCCGCCCGACGACGATGGCGGCCGAGGACATCCTGCAGGACATCGGCGCGATGTCGATCACCTCGTCCGACGCGCAGGCGATGGGGCGCATCGGCGAGCTGGTGTGCCGCACGTGGCAGGTCGCGCACGTGATGAAGAACCAACGCGGACCGCTGGGCTCGTCGCTGCCCGCCGACAACGAACGCGCCCGCCGCTACGTCGCCAAGTACACGATCTGCCCCGCCGTCGCGCACGGCATCGACCACGAAGTCGGTTCGGTCGAACCGGGCAAGCTGGCCGACCTAGTGCTGTGGGATCCGGCCTTCTTCGGCATCCGCCCCTTCACCGTGATCAAGGGCGGCGCCGCCGTCTGGGGCGCGCTCGGAGACCCCAACGCCACGATCCCGACACCGCAGCCGGTCATGATGCGCCCGGCGCTGCCCCAGGGGCCGGGTTCCGCGCCGCACCTGTCGGTGAGCTTCGTGGCGCAGGCGGCGCTCGACGACGGCCTGGCCGAGAAGCTCGGCCTGCGGCGCAGGCTCGCCGCGGTGCGCGAGACCCGCAGCGTCACCAAGCACGACCTGCCGAACAACACGGCGCTGCCGCGGATCGAGGTCGACCCGGAGACCTTCAACATCAAGATCGACGGCGATCGCGTCCGCCCCAACCCCGTCGACACGGTCCCGCTCGCCCAGCGCTACTCGTTGTTCTGAGGAGTGGGTGATGGACCCGGACCTGGGAGCGATGCTCCTGGCAGATGCCCGGCTTCCCACCGGCGGGCACGCGCACTCCGCCGGTCTGGAGCCGGCGCTGGCGGCCGGTCTCGACCGCGCGGAGGTTCCCGAGTACCTCCGCGCTCGACTGCGCTCGGTCGCGCTGGTCGACGCCTCGGCCGCCGTCCTGACCCTGCGGGCGGCCGGGGAGCAGCACGTCCGGCTCGACGAGATCCACGACGCGCTGCTGGTGCGCACGCCGACCGAGCCGGTGCGCGCGGCCTCCGCCCTGCTCGGGCGGGGACTGGCCCGGCTCGCCGAGCGGTTGTGGCCGGACCACCCGGCGGTGGCCGCCCTCGACGCGCTCGGCCCGGGGCCGCAGCGCCCCGTGGCCCTCGGCGTCGTCGCGGCCGTCATGGGGCTGGACGAGTCGCGCGTCGCGCGGGCGTGCCTGTACGAGGACGCCCAGACGGTCGCGGCGGCGGCGCTGAAGCTGCTGCCCGTCGATCCCGTCGACACCGCGCGGTGGATCTGGGAGTCGGCGGAGGTCGTCCGCGAATCCGCGGAGATCGCCGTCGCGGTCACCTGCCCGGCCGAGATGCCCGCCGTGACCGCACCGCTGGCAGAGCACTGGGCTCTGCAGCACGAGAACAGCACGAGGAGGATTTTCGTTGCCTGAACACGAACACCGCGACACCAGCGCTGCGTCCCGTCCGCTGCGGCTGGGCATCGCCGGGCCCGTCGGCACCGGCAAGAGCACCCTGATCGCCACGCTGTGCCGGCAGCTCGCCGACGAGCTGGAGCTCGCGGTGGTCACCAACGACATCTACACCGACGAGGACGCTCGGATGCTGCGCGCCGCAGGCGTTCTCCCCGTCGAGCGGATTCGCGCCGTGGAGACCGGCGCCTGCCCGCACACGGCGATCCGGGACGACGTCACCGCCAACCTCATCGCCGTGGAGGACCTCGAACGCGCCTTCAGGCCGCTGGACGTCGTGCTCGTCGAGAGCGGCGGCGACAACCTCACGGCGACCTTCAGCCCCGCGCTGGTCGACGCGCAGATCTTCTGCATCGACGTGGCCGGTGGCGGCGACGTCGCGCGCAAGGGAGGTCCCGGCATCGAACGCGCCGACCTGCTCGTGATCAACAAGACCGACCTCGCCGAGCACGTGGACGTCGACGTCGCCCAGATGATCACCGACGCCTCATCGGTGCGCTCCGGCCTGCCCACGCTCGCGCTGTCCCGCACGGACCCGACGGCCGTCGGCGACCTGTGCAAGTGGGTGCATCACCTCGTGGCCGAGCACCGCCGGGGCGAGCACACCGCCGTGGACCCGGGTCCGATGGCCCCGCACGTCCACCACGGGTGACCGCGCGATGGCAACGGTGTCCATCGAGCTCGTCGACGGCATCGCGCGGGCCACGGTCCTGCAGGCGGGGGGCTACCTGCGCCCCCGCCTGCTCGGGATCGAGGGGCCGCGCGCGCGCATCGCGCTCGTCGGGGTGTGCGCCACCCTGCTCGCCGGAGACGACCTGCGAGTGGAGGTCTCGGTCGGCAGCGGCGTGCACCTCGAACTCGTCGAACCGTCGGGCATGGTCGCCTACGACGCGCGGGGCGGTCACCAGCGCTGGGCGGCCGACGTGCACGTCGGAACCGGTGGCTCGCTCGTCTGGGCCGCCGCTCCGTTCGTGGTCGCGGGCGGTGCCGACGTCGACCGGCGCACCGGCATCGTCCTGGACGACGGCGCGGTCGCGCTGCTGTCGGAAACCCTGGTGCTCGGGCGCAGCGGCGAACAGGGAGGCGGGCTGCGCTCGACCCTGCGGTGCGCCCTGGCCGGGCGGGACCTCCTGGTCGAGGAGCTCGACCTGCGCTCGCCTGAGCTGAGGAAGGCGCCGGGAATCCTCGGCGACTGCCGGGTGCTCGCCACCGCCGCGCTGCTCGGCGCCCGTCCGGACGAGCGGGTCTCCCCACCGGAGACGCCCCTCGCCGGTCGCGGATCCATCGCCCGCTCGCTCGCGCCGCACGCGCACAGCGCCGACGAGGCCCTGCGGGGCACGTGGGACCGCTGGCGGCGCTTCGTCACCGCCGGTGCCACCGCCGAGCCCGGCGGGGAGGACGGTCCGCTCGAAACCCCGGACCGGGCAGGGGCTTCCAGCGTCACGTGATCTATTGGTCGGTGCTCAGGGTGCGGTGTCGTCGTCCCGGAGGCCGAGCAGCTCGTGGAACCTGCCGTGCGGGTTGTTCCTGGTCGGGAGCGCTTCGACGAACGGCAGCAGCTCCCGCTTCGCGACCTCGTAGACGCGGCGCAGCTCGGCCACGGGTTCGGGGTGGTCGTCCACGCGCAGGTCGAGGTACGGGTACGGCTCTCCGCTGCTCACCCGCAGCGCGGCGCTCTGCTTGCCGCGCCTGTCCCCACCGGCCCGCTGGCCGGCTTCCAGCGACAGGAGCAGCCGTTCGTGAAGCGGCCCGTCGGCGGTGGTCTCGAACGACTCGACCATGGCGTCGATCGTCCGGCCGTCGACGAGCATGTTGCCCGCGGCCGCGAAACCCGGTCCCGTCCGGTGGCCGCTCCACGGATGCGTTTCGGGTCCGGTGTGAGCGGCCGAACCTCCGTGCCTGTCCACGATGGACACCTGGCGGGAATCCGCTCCGGGATCGGCCTCCAGGAGCCTGCGCAGCGTCTCCTCCGCGGAGTGCGCTTCGAGCAGCCGCAGGCCGTCGACGCCGAGCAACGGGTTGATCAGCGCCTGGGTGGCCACGCTGCCCGAGGCCGCGTCGGTGAACACCGCCAGCGCTCCGATGGCGGGCATGCGCGTGCTGACCGCGACACCGGCGCGCCCGGAGGTGAGGTCGTAGGCGGCGATCGAGAAGGTACCCGCGTGCACGGTGCGCTCCCTGCGTGGTTCGGCGGTTTCCTCGTGCTCGCTCAGCGGCCGGCGAGGCGTTCGGAGACCTCGTGGGCGGCGGCCTTGGTGGCCTCGGCGATGTCGGTGACGACGTCGCCGAGCCGGGAGGTCGGGCCCGCCAGGGCGATGGCCGCCACGACGCGGCCCTTGTCGAAGATCGGTGCTCCGACGCCGGTGATGTCGGGCAGCGTTTCACCGCGGTTGACCGCCACCCCGGCCTGGGCGACCTCGTCGAGCTCGTGACGGATCGTGTCGTCGCGGGGCGCGTCGGCGAGGTGGCCGGTCAGGTAGTTCTCCCGGAACCGCTCCGTGGCGAAGGCCAGCAGGCACTTGCCCGAGCTGGTCGGGTGCAGCGGGCGCCGGACGCGCAGCGGAGCGGAGTAGCGGATGGGCTGCGTGGACTCGATGGCGTCGGTGTAGACCAGGGAACTCCCGACCGGGGAGGCCAGCATGACGGTCTCGTTGAACTGGCGGTGGAGCTCCTCCATGGCGGCGCGGGCGGCCTCGGCGACCGTGGGCGGCGCTGCGGCGAGGAGGGCGCTGATCGCCGGTCCGATGGTGTACGCACCGCCCTGCTCGCGCAGGTAGCCGTCGGCGACCAGGCCCTTGACCAGGCCGTGCAGCGAGGACCGGGGCGCGTCGAGCTCGGTGGCGAGCTCGGACAGTCGCACCCCGGACCGGCGCGATGCGGCGAGTTCGAGGATGGTGGTGATCCGCGAAACGGTCCGGTGCGCTTTGGCTGCTCCCGATTCGGCAAGTGGCACTGCGTTCCCCATCGTGTTGACCGACCCCGGCTGGTGTCGAACTTACCGCCGGTGCTTCAGGCCCTGCCGCCCACTGCTTCGGCGATCCGCGCCTCGTCGGTCTCGACGGCCTTGATCTGGTCGAACAGCGCGCCGACGGCGATGAGCGCGGCTCCGCCGACGAACATCAGCGACACCGCCCACGTGGCGTGCCCGGGCGTGGCCGTGACCAGGGCGAGCGCGGCCACCGGCGCGAGCCCTCCGGAGAAGGCGCCGCCGACCTCCCGGCCGGTTCCCAGCCCGGACACCCGGGTCCGGGTCGGGAACTGCTGCGAGAGGAACGCGCCCTGGGCGCTGAGCATGGCGGGCACGACGATGCCGGTGGCGAGGATGAGCGCGATCCAGATCGCCACGTGCTGCCCGGTGTCCAGCAGCCAGAAGAACGGGAAGGCCAGTGCCGCGGTGGCCGCTGCGCCCACCAGGATGACCGTCTTGGCGCCGACGAAGTCGCAGATCCGGCCGGCGACCGGCACCGTGATGATGGCGCAGGCGCTGGCCAGCGTGATGCCGAAAGCGCCGACGTTGGCGGGCACGTCGCGGAACGTGGTGAGGTAGGACAGCGAGAAGGTCTTGAAGATGTAGCTGACCCCGTTGTAGCCGAAGGTGACCGCCATGACCACGGCGAGACCGCGCCAGTGGGACCGCAGCAGCGAGCGCAGCGGCTTGGCCTTCGCTCCGGCCTGCGCCGTGCGGGCCGCCTTCTCGAACTCCGGGGTTTCCGGCATCTGCCGCCGCACCCAGAATCCGAGGCCTGCCAGGGCGAAGGTGGCCACGAACGGGATCCGCCATCCCCACCCGTAGAGGAAGTCCTCGCTGAAGCTGGTCAGCACGGTGACGGTGAGCGACGACGCGAACAGTCCGATGTTGACACCCAGAGCGGGCAAGGATCCGCGCCGCCCTCGGGTTTTCGCGTCGGCGTGCTCGTAGGCCACCGCGGTCGCGCTGCCCAGCTCGGCCCCGGCGCCGAGCCCCTGGAGCAGGCGCAGCACCACCAGCAGGATCGGCGCGATGATGCCCACCGAGGAGTAGGTCGGCAGCAGGCCGATGAGTCCGGAGGAGATGCCCATCAGCAGGAAGGTGGCCGACAGCACGGTCTTCCGGCCGAACTTGTCGCCGATGAGGCCGAAGACGATGCCGCCGAAGGGGCGGGCGAGGAAGCCGACCGCGAAGGTGGCCATCGACGCCAGGGTCGCGGTCGTCGGGTTGCTCTCGGGGAAGAACAGCTTGCCGAAGACCAGCGCGGCCATCGAGGCGTAGAGGTAGAAGTCGAACCACTCCAGCGCGGAGCCGATCACCACCGCGGGCCCGACGGCCTTGCGGGAGGACGGGTCCGGCGGTGCCGATGCGGCGTTGTTCAGCGTCATTGCTCGAATCCTCTTCGACGGTGGGGGTCGCGGAAATCGCGTGAGAGGCCGCGCATGGGCGTTCGCAAATACCAACGAGGCGTCGCAATCGGGAACATAGGAAGTGAAACGAGTCACTGTCAAGCGGTTGACAGCAGCGTCGTCCCGGATGAATCTATTCCCATATCAGTCGATCTGTTCGCAAATAAGAACAACGGCGTCGTGAGAGGACCAGGGAATGCACTTCGAACTGTCCGCGGACCAGGCGAATCTCAGGGCGGGGGCGCGCGAGCTGGCTCGCAGCTTCTCCGACGACTACTGGGCCGACTGCGACGCGAACACCCGGTTCCCGTGGGATTTCTACAACGCCTTCGCCGAGGGCGGCTGGCTCGGCATCGCCATCCCCGAGCAGTACGGCGGTGGCGGGCTCGGAGTCCTCGAAGCCGCGCTGCTGCTGGAGGAGGTGGCCGCCTCCGGTGCCGGGATGAACGGGTGCAGCACCATGCACCTGACCATCTTCGGGCTGAACACGATCGTCAAGCACGGCAGCGAGCAGCTGCGCGAGGAGGTCCTGCCCGCGGCCGCGGACGGTTCGCTGCACGTCTGCTTCGGGGTCACCGAACCCGACGCGGGCACCGACACCACCCGCATCTCGACCTTCGCCGAGCGCGTCGACGGCGGCTACCGGATCAGCGGCCGCAAGGTGTGGATCACCAAGGCGGGCGACTCGCAGAAGATGGTGCTCATCGCGCGGACCGCGCGGCGCGAGGAGGTGACCCGGTCGACCGACGGCATGTCGTTGTTCCTCATCGACATCGATCCCGAGCGCGTGCACCTGAGCCCGATCCCCAAGCTCGGCCGCAACGCGGTCTCCTCCTACGAGGTGGTCATCGACGACCTCTTCGTGCCGGAGAGCGCGCGGATCGGAGCCGAAGGCGACGGTTTCCGGTACCTCCTGGACGGTCTCAACCCGGAGCGGATCCTGCTGGCCCACGAGGCGCTCGGCATCGGCCGCGCGGCGCTGGACAAGGCCGTGCGCTACGCCCAGGAGCGCGTCGTCTTCGACCGGCCGATCGGCCAGAACCAGGGGATCGCGTTCCCGCTCGCCGAGGCGGCGACCCGGCTCGACGCCGCCGAGCTCATGGCGCGCAACGCCGCCTGGCGCTACGACCAGGGCCTGTCGTGCGGCAAGGAGGCGAACATGGCGAAGTGGTTGTGCGCCGACGCGGGTTTCCACGCCGCCGACCAGGCGATCCAGACCCACGGCGGCATGGGCTACGCCCGGGAGTACCACGTGGAGCGCTACTTCCGGGAGTCGCGGATCCTCCGGCTCGCCCCGGTCAGCCAGGAGATGGTCCTGAACTACGTGGCCCACCACGTCCTCGGCCTGCCCAAGTCCTACTGAATCGCAGCGGTAGCACGACGTCTCGAAGGACCAGACGAACAGGACCACCGATGACCACACCCGAACCCACCGGCAGCCTGCGCGGCCTCCGCGTCCTCGACCTGTCCCGGATCCTCGCCGGCCCGCTGTGCGCGCAGATGCTCGCCGACCACGGCGCCGAGGTGATCAAGGTCGAACCACCGACCGGCGACGACACCCGCACCTGGGGACCGCCGTTCGTCACCGAGTCGATGAGCGCCTACCACGCCGGGATCAACCGCAACAAGGCCAACATCTGCCTGGACCTCGCCGAGCCGGAGGGCCAGCGGCTGCTCGGCGAACTGCTCGCCGGAGCCGACGTCGTGGTCGAGAACTTCAAGGCGGGCACGCTGGCCAAGTGGGGCTTCTCCGACGAGGTGATCGGAACGCGCTTCCCGCAGCTGGTGCACTGCCGCATCACCGGTTTCGGCACCGACGGGCCGATGGGGTCGGCTCCCGGCTACGACGCGATCCTGCAGGCCTACGGCGGGTTGATGAGCATCAACGGTGAGCGGACCGGCCCGCCGCTGCGGGTCGGCGTCCCGATCGTCGACATGGTGACCGGCATCTACGCCTTCTCCGGCATCCTCCTGGCGCTGCACGACCGGCGCACCACCGGACGCGGCCAGCTGGTGGACTGCGCCCTCCTGGACACCGCGGTGTCGTTGCTGCACCCGCACTCCTCGGCGTGGCTGGCCTCGGGGCAGACCCCGCAGCGCACCGGATCGGCGCACCCCTCGATCGCCCCGTACGACACCTTCGAGGCCGCGGACGGGCTGATCTTCATCAGCGGCGGGAACGACCGCCAGTTCGAGACCCTGGCGGACGTGCTGGGAACACCGGCGCTGGCCGAGGACCCCAGGTTCACGACCAACGCCGACCGGGTGCACCACATCGCCGAGCTGCGCGAGCTGCTGGCCGAGCCGATCAGCACCAGGAAGCGCCACGAGCTCAGCGAGGCGCTGCTGGGGCGGGGCGTTCCCGCCACCCCGGTGCACCACGTCGGAGAGGCGCTGACCGATCCCCAGGTCAGGCATCGGAACATGGTCGTCGAGCACGACGACTACCGAGGCATCGGGCTGCCCATCAAGCTCGGCAGAACGCCGGGAAACGTCCGGTCGGCGCCGCGCGAGCAGGGCGCCGACACCCGGCGCGTCCTCGCCTCGCTCGGGTGCGGCGAGGAGCAGATCACCGCCCTCATCGAAGCCGACATCGCCCTGAGCGCGGGCGGCGACGGGACGTAGGAGCCCTCACCGGTCTCGCCGGGTGCTGGTCAGGTGCCGGGTGAGGACGTGCGCTTCGTGCAGCAGGAGGGCGCCGAGCTCCGGTTGCCGGGCCGGTTTGAACCGCGACTCGATGCCGGTGAGGGTCAACGCCCAGGCGGGCTTGCCGGTGTGGTCGAACACCGCAGCGGCCATGCCCCAGCTGCCCTCGACGACCAAACCCGGGTTCACGGCGTAGCCGCGGCGGCGGGTTCGGTCGATGCGGGTCCGGATGGCCTCGGGGGAGTGGTCCTGTCCCCAGCGGCCGGTCAGGTCGGTGCCGTCGAGGTAGGAGTTGACGTCGGCGTCGTCCTGGAACGCGAGCAGGACCAGCCCCGCCGAGACGACTCCCAGCGGGAAGCGCGCGCCTTCGTAGAGCACGAACGAGCGGATCGGGAAGTCGCCGTCCTCGCGCAGCAGGCACACGGTCTCCTGGCCGCGCAGCGCCGAGAAGAACGCGCTCTCGCCGGTCTTGGCGGCCAGCCGGTGCACGCTGTCGCGCGCGAGGTGGGTGACGTCGTACCGGCTCCCCGCGGTCTGGCCGAGCAGGTAGAGCTCGGGGCCGAGGAACCAGTTGCCGGTCTGCAGGTCGCGGTCGACGAACCCCTCTTCGGCCAGCGAGCTCAGCAGCCGGTGCGCGGTCGGTCGGGGGAGCCCGGCCTCGCGTGCGAGCTCGGTCGTCGTCGTGCCCGCCGCGTTCGTCGTGGACAGCGCGCGGAGCACGGCGCCGATCTTGCCGACCAGGTGGGCGTTCGGGCCGTCGCTCATGCCGGTCATCGTAGCGTTCACTGAATGAACGCGGTGGGTCCAACTCGGTCATCGAGCGAGCGGATCCGGCTCGAAGAATCCGCGAACGTTGCGGTAGTGGCCTCGGAGGTCCTTTACTTCCCGACGTCCGTCAAGTGGACGTGGGAGAGGTGATGAGGTGTCGAAGCTGCGTTCCGGCGCGGAGGAGGCGCTGCGCGGTGTGCTCACCGACGGCATGACGCTCGCCGTCGGTGGGTTCGGCCTGTGCGGTGTCCCGAACGATCTGATCGAGGTCGTGCGCGACAGCGGCGTCAGGGATCTGACGGTGGTGTCGAACAACATGGGCGTGGACGGCAACGGCCTCGGGCTGCTGCTGGAGAACGAGCAGGTGTCCAGGGTGATCGCGTCGTACGTGGGGGAGAACAAGCGGTTCGCCCAGCAGTACCTGGACGGGACGCTGGAGGTGGAGTTCGCGCCGCAGGGGACGCTGTCGGAGCGGTTGCGCGCCGGTGGCGCGGGCATCGCCGCCTTCTACACCCGCGCGGGCGTGGGCACGCCGGTCGCCGACGGCAAGCCGCTGGCGGAGTTCGACGGGGTGACCCACGTCCAGGAGCGGGCGATCATCGCCGACGTCGCGCTGGTGCACGCCCACACCGCCGACCCGGCCGGCAACCTCGTCTACCGGGCCAGCGCGCGCAACTTCAACCCGGTCGTCGCGACGTGCGGGCGGGTGGCGGTGGTCGAGGTCGAGCACCTCGCCGAGGAGCACCTGGATCCCGAGCGGATCGTCACCCCGGGCATCCACGTGGACCGCCTGGTGCGGGCCAAGCCCCGGGTCAAGGACATCGAGAAGCGCACCGTGCGCCCCCGAGCCACCGCCTCGACGAACTAGGAGCAGCACATGAGCTGGACTCGTGACGAGATGGCCGCCATCGCCGCAGCCGAGCTGCGCGACGGCGACTACGTCAACCTCGGGATCGGCATCCCGACCCTGGTCGCCAACCACGTCCCGGGCGGCGTGGAGGTGACCCTGCAGAGCGAGAACGGGATCCTCGGCGTGGGCCCGTTCCCGTGGGAGGGCGAGGAGGACGCAGACCTCATCAACGCCGGCAAGCAGACCGTCACGGTCAACCCGGGCGCCAGCTACTTCGATTCGGCCGCCTCGTTCGGCATGATGCGCGGCGGGCACATCGACATCGCGGTGCTGGGCGCGCTGCAGGTCAGCAGCACCGGCGACCTGGCGAACTGGACGATCCCGGGTTCGCTGGTCAAGGGCATGGGCGGCGCGATGGACCTGGTCGTGGGTGCCCGTCGCATCGTCGTGCTCACCGACCACGTGGCCAAGGACGGCACCCCGAAGCTCGTCGAGCGCTGCACCCTGCCGCTCACCGGGGCCGGTGTGGTCAACCGGATCGTCACCGACCTGGCCGTGCTCGACGTGACCTCCGACGGCCTGCAGCTGGTGTCGGTGGCACCGGGAGTCACCCCCGACGAGGTGCAGGCCAAGACGGGAGCTGCCGTCCACCAACCGGTTCCCGCGGGCGCCTGACCGGCCGCCGGTTCAGGCTTCGGTGCGCTCGCTGCTGAGGTCCTCCGGGCGCAGCAGCGGGTTGCCCGCGGTCTCGCGCAGGGTGAAGGCGGCGACGAGCCCGACCGCGGCGGCGACCATGAGGTACGGCCCCGGGACCAGGGTGCTGCCGGTGGCGGCGATCAGGACGGTCATCAGGTAGGGAACCGTGCCGGCGAACAAGGCGGCCGTGATGTTGTAGGCGATGGACAGCCCGCCCTGGCGGACCCGGGTCGGGAAGATCTCGGCGGACCACACCGCGTAGGTGCCCAGGATCGCCGAGAGCACGGCGCCGAGCGCGAGTCCGCCGATCCACGTGCCGACGAGGCCCGTCCGCATCGCCAGGTAGGCGGGGGTGGACAGGACGAACAACGCGATGCCCGCACCGATCAGGACCGGCCGTCGGCCGATCCGGTCGGACAGCCGTCCGAAGGCGGGCACGAGGATCAGCCCGATCAGGGAGATCGCGGTGGACAGCAGCGCGGCGTCGCCGGAGGAGTGGCCGAGGTGGTCGGTCTCGTAGGTCACCAGGTAGGTCAGGATCGCGTAGAACGGCACGTGCATCATCGTCATCAGACCGGCGACCTGCAGCAGCTGAGTGCCGTTGTGGCGAAGGAGCTCCCGCACGGGCCTGCTGGGCACGGTGTCGGCCTCTTCGAGGGCGCGGTACTCGGGGGTGTCCTCGATCTTGTTGCGGATGATGAACCCGACGACGCCCAGCGGGGCGGCGATGAGGAACGGGATGCGCCAGCCCCACGAGGTCAGCTGCTCCTCGGAGAGCCCCACCGACAGCAGGAAGAACACGAACGAACCGGCCAGGAACCCCAGCAGCGAACCGACTTCCAGCCAGCTGACGCCGAAACCGCGCCGACGGCGGGGTGCGTGCTCGGCGAGGAAGCTCGCGGCGCTGCCGAACTCGCCGCCCGCCGCGAAGCCCTGCAGCAACCGCAGCAGCACCAGCAGCAGCGGTGCCGCGATCCCGATCGTCGAATAACCCGGCAGCAGGCCGATGACGAGCGTGGCGCCGGACATCATGAAGATGACCAGCGACAGCGTGCGCTTGCGGCCGATCCGGTCGCCGAGCGGCCCGAACACCAGCGCCCCGACGGGGCGGATGCCGAACGACACCGCGAAGACCCCGAACACGGCGAGGAGTCCTGCGGTGGCGTCTCCCGCGGGGAAGAACACCGAAGCGATGGTGCTCGCGAGGTAGGCGTAGGCGGCCCAGTCGAACCAGTGCACGAAGACGCCGACCGCCCCCGCTGCGACGCTGCGGCGCAACGTCGCAGGATCGGCTGTCGTGACGATGAGCTCTTCGGTGGGAGCGGATTCAGGTGCGGTCATCGGTGGCCTCCTCGGACCGGGTCTCCTGGGGACGTGAGAAGCCGTCCGCAGCATCGAACAAGAAGGAACAAGCGGAGCAACGCATCGCGCAGACCTTGCGCAGCCGGTCGCCGGCGGCGCGAGAAGCACAGGTGGCGAAGGGGAAACGACAACGTCACCGGATCCCGAACATCGTCCGCCTCCCCGAATCACCGGCCGGTGACGGCGTGCTCCCCGCCCCACCCTGAAATCC
>NZ_SMLA01000030.1:0-75408 GCF_004349225.1 Saccharopolyspora karakumensis | reverse complement strand
GGGCTGGGGCTCGTGGGCGGCGGAGATCTTCGCCGACCTGGGCATCGCGGTGGACGGCGAGCTCGCCGAGCGGCTGGAGGCGGTCCTGGTGCGGCTGCTGCCGGTGCGCCAGGACGCGATGCTGATGCTGCACTCGCGGGGGAGGTCGGAGCAGGACGCCGTCGATCACCTGCGCCGCTGGCTGCTGATGCCGGACGACCGCGCGCGGCACCTGCTGGGCTTCCTGCGGGACCCGCTGTGGCGGGCCTACACCACGACCTACGTCGAGGGGGTCCGCCTGCTGCGGCGGTGGCTGTCGGACCGCCCGGACGGCACATCGAGCGCCGATCGTTACCGCCGATTGCTTGACGAGGCGCTTGTACCAGAGGTCCTCCGCGCTGAGATCGCGGCACGCGCGCAGCCTTGAACTTCACCCGAAAAGAGCAAGGGGGCTCACCGGGAGTGTTGAATTGAGTTCGTTCTCGTCGTGGCCCAGGGACGCGTCCTGACCTGCTGACGAATCGTCTGGAAACCTTCTATTTACCTTCTGACCTGCGAAAACCGGCCAGTAGCACGCGGTGAGCGGGGGATTGGTTCGAATCACCTAAGTGGCTGTCTGCCGAAGAGCGATCTCGAAGGTAGCGTTCGCTGGTGACGGGCCGTTCTTCTTTTGCACGTCCGAACGCGGCCCGTCCGGGAGGCCCTGATCGTGGCTGTTGGCTGGAGCGGACGTTCACACGTCCACCTTGGTCGCGGAGGGGGTCGGTGCCCGGCCCTCGCGTGGCGTCGGTGGACCGGACGGTCCAGTCGGAGCACGGCGGGGTCAGGCCCGGCCCACCGACGAGCGGGCGTGTTCGGCACGTCCGCGAGGGAGTAGCCGTGACCGCACGACGTTCCCAGCCTCAGGCGCACGAAGCCGTCCGCAGCGACGCGCCCGCGCACACCGCACCTGGCGGTGACTCCGAGGTCCGCACCTACGTCCTGGACACTTCGGTCCTGCTGTCCGACCCGTGGGCGATGGCCCGGTTCGCCGAGCACGACGTGGTGCTCCCGGTGGTGGTCATCTCCGAGCTGGAGGGGAAGCGCCACCACCCCGAACTCGGCTGGTTCGCCCGCGAGGCGCTGCGCGTGCTCGACGATCTCCGGATCAAGCACGGCAGACTGGACCACCCGGTGCTGGTCAACCCTGAGGGCGGCAACGTCCACGTGGAGTTGAACCACTCCGACCCGTCGGTGCTCCCGCCGGGATTCCGCACGGACTCCAACGACTCCCGCATCCTGGCCTGCTCGCTCAACCTCGCGGCCGAAGGCCGCGAGGTCGTGCTGGTCACCAAGGACATGCCACTGCGGGTCAAGGCCGCGTCGGTGAACCTGGCCGCCGAGGAGTACCGCGCGCAGGACGTGGTGTCGTCGGGCTGGAGCGGCATGGCGGACATCGATGTCGGCTCGGACTCGGTGGACTCGCTGTTCAAGGACGGCGTCGCCGACCTGGACGAGGCGCGGGACCTGCCGCCGAACACCGGTGTGCGGATGCTCGCCGGGCAGCAGAGCGCGCTCGGCCGGGTCACCGCCGACAAGCAGGTCAAGCTGGTCCGGGGTGATCGCGAGGTCTTCGGGCTGCACGGTCGTTCGGCGGAGCAGCGGATCGCGCTGGAGCTGCTGATGGATCCCGAGGTCGGGATCATCTCGCTCGGCGGCCGCGCCGGTACCGGCAAGTCGGCGCTGGCGCTGTGCGCGGGCCTGGAATCGGTCCTGGAACGCCAGCAGCACCGCAAGGTCGTGGTGTTCCGGCCGGTCTACGCCGTCGGTGGGCAGGAGCTCGGTTACCTTCCGGGCTCCGAGGGCGAGAAGATGGCGCCCTGGGCGCAGGCCGTCTTCGACACGCTCGGCGCTCACGCCAGCGAGAACGTGCTGGAAGAGATCATGGACCGCGGCATGCTCGAGGTGCTGCCGCTGACCCACATCCGCGGCCGTTCGCTGCACGACGCCTTCGTCATCGTCGACGAGGCCCAGTCGCTGGAGCGCAACGTGCTGCTGACGGTCCTGTCGCGGCTCGGCGCGAACTCGCGGGTGGTGCTCACGCACGACGTCGCGCAGCGGGACAACCTGCGGGTGGGCCGCCACGACGGCATCGCGGCGGTCATCGAGAAGCTCAAGGGCCACCCGCTGTTCGCCCACGTGACCCTGACCCGATCGGAGCGGAGCCCGATCGCGGCCTTGGTCACCGAGCTGCTGGAAGGCGACCACACGCCCTGACGCGGTCGCGGGGAGGGCGCCTCCGGCGGAGGTGCCCTCCCCGCCTCGTCCGGATTCGAATGTCGTGCGAAGTTCGAGCCCGAAAGTTCGCGGTCACATTCCGCGCGACATTCGAATCCCCTGCTCCGGGGCGCGCGAGTTCGTCACCAGCCCGAGGGCAGCGGCCGGCCTTCGGCGAAGCCGGCGGCCGACTGGATGCCGACCAGGGCGCGCTCGTGGAACTCCTCCAGGGTGTGCGCGCCCGCGTAGGTGCAGGACGAGCGGACGCCCGAGGTGATCTGGTCCAGCAGGTCCTCGACACCCGGGTTCTGCGGGTCGATGCGCATCCGGGAGCTGGAGATGCCCTCCTCGAACAGGCCCTTGCGGGCCTGGTCGTAGGCGCTGTCGGTGCGGGTCCGGGCGGACACGGCGCGCTTGGAGGCCATGCCGAAGGACTCCTTGTACGCCCGGCCGTGCTCGTCGCGCTGCAGGTCACCGGGGGACTCGTAGGTCCCGGCGAACCACGATCCGACCATCACCGACGAGGCCCCGGCGGCCAGCGCCAGCGCCACGTCGCGCGGGTGGCGGATGCCGCCGTCGGCCCACACGTGCTTGCCGAGCCTGCGGGCTTCCGCGGCGCACTCGGCCACGGCGGAGAACTGCGGGCGGCCGACACCGGTCATCATCCGCGTGGTGCACATCGCGCCCGGCCCGACGCCGACCTTGATGACGTCGGCACCGGCCTCGACCAGGTCGCGCACGCCCTCTGCGGTGACCACGTTGCCGGCGACGACCGGGACGGTGGGGCTCGCGGAGCGGACTGCCTTGAGCGCGGAGATCATCTTCTCCTGGTGGCCGTGCGCGGTGTCCACGACCAGCGTGTCCACCTCGGCCGCCAGCAGCGCGGACGCCTTGGCGGCGACATCGCCGTTCACGCCGATCGCGGCGGCCACCCGCAGGCGGCCCTCGGCGTCGAGAGCGGGGGTGTAGATGGCGGCGCGCAGGGCGCCCTTCTTGGTCATGATCCCGGCGAGCCGCCCTTCGGCGTCGACGGCGATCGCGACGTTGCGGCCTTGCTTGTGCAGCTGCTCGAAGACCTCGCGCGAGTCCGTCTCCAGCGGCAGCACCACGGGGTGGGCGTCGGCGACCTCGCCGACCCGCGCGAAGCGGTCCACGCCGGTGCAGGCGGCCTCGTCGACGACGCCGAGCGGCTTGTCCTCGTCGTCGACCACCACCAGGGCGCCGTGGGCGCGCTTGGGCAGCAGGTTCAGGGCGTCGGCGACCGCGTCGTCGGTGTGCAACGCCAGCGGCGTGTCCCACAGCGGGTGCCGGGTCTTGACCCAGGACACGATCTCGGCGACGGCGCTCGGGTCGACGTCCTGCGGCAGGATCACCAGGCCACCGCGTCGCGCGACGGTCTCGGCCATGCGCCTGCCGGCCACGGCGGTCATGTTCGCGACCACGATCGGCAGCGTCGCGCCGGTGCCGTCGCAGGTCGCCAGGTCGACGTCGAAGCGCGACTCGACTCCGGAGCGCCGGGGCGCCAGGAAGACGTCGTCGTAGGTCAGGTCGGTGGAGGGCTGTTGCCCGTTCAAGAACTGCACGTCTCACCACGATACGTGTCCCGAGCAGCTGCCGGGCTCTCCCGGCCGCCTGATCGAGCGACGTTCGAGGTCAGGTCACCATCAGCGGTGTCCTCAGACGTCCTCCTCGGTGAGGGGTTCGACGGACCTGTAGGCGTCGTAGTTGCGGAAGAAGCGGCTGTAGAGCTCGGAGCCGTCGTCGAAGGTGGCGTCCTCGAGGGGCTTGACCTCGACGATCTGCTTGAGCTTCCAGGTGACCGTTTCGTGGTTCTCGTTCTGGTAGCTGGTCTCCTGCTGCTTGCCGCACTCCTTGGCCTTCTCGGCCGCCTCGTCCTCGGACGCGGCGGTGAGCAGGACGAACGACTCCTCGTAGAGGGGCTTGTGGCCGGTCGCCTCGCTGGTGGCCTCCAGCAGGAGCACGGCGACGTAGTGGTCGAGCTCGACCGATGACGCGCGCTGCTGGAAGTCGCGCGGGTCGATGGTTCCCGGGCCGATGTCGATCGAACCGACGGCGTCGAAGTCCTCGCTGCTCATGCCACCAGGATCTCACCCGCCGCGCAGCATCCCGCGAACCGCCTCGATGGTGTCGGCCTCGGCCGCGTCCTTGTCCGGCCGGTAGCGCAGCACGCGGGCGAAGCGCAGCGCGACGCCACCGGGGTACCGGCTGCTGGTCTGCACCCCGTCGAGCTCGATCTCCACCACCAGCTCCGGGACGACCCGCACCGTCCAGTCGTCGCCTCCGGTGGCCCGCCGCTGGAACTCGGCGGTCTGCCAGGCCAGCAGCTCGTCGGTGAGGCCCTTGAAGGTCTTGCCGACCATGATCGGCGGGCCGCCGTCGGGGTCGCGGGCGCCGAGGTGCAGGTTGGACAGGTAGCCGCGGCGGCGGCCGTGGCCCCACTCGGCGGCCAGCACGACCAGGTCGAGGGTGTGCTCGGGCTTGACCTTGCGCCACGCCTTGCCGCGGCGGCCCGCCGCGTACGGCGAGTCGAGGTCCTTGACCACCACGCCCTCGTGGCCGTGCGCCAGCGCGTCGTCGAACAGCGCGGCGGCGTCCTCCGGTGTGGGGGACAGGACGCCCGGGATCCGGTGGTCGCCTGCGACCTGCTCCAACGCCTTCAGCCGGTCGGCCAGCGGCCGGTCGAGCAGGTCGGTCCCGTCCAGGTGCAGGCAGTCGAAGAAGTACGGGTGCAGCAGCTCGGCCCGCTGGTCCTGGGCGCCGAAGCGGGCCATCGTCTCCTGGAACGGGCGGGGACGTCCGGCGTCGTCGAGGGCCAGCGTCTCGCCGTCGAGCACCACCGAGCGGCAGTCCAGGCCGCGCACCAGCTCCACCAGCTCGGCGACGTTGCGGGTGATCTCGCGCAGCGTGCGGGTGTAGACGTGCACCTCGTCGCCGTCGCGGTGCACCTGGATGCGGGCGCCGTCGAGCTTGTGCTCGACGCTGCACCCACCGAGCTCGGTCAGCGCGGCGTCCAGGGTTTCCGCCGGCGAGGCCAGCATCGGGCGGATCGGGCGGCCCAGCTCCAGGTGGAACTCGCCGAGCGCGGGCTCACCGCCGCTCAGCGCCGCTTCGGCGGTCGCGGGGAGCCTGCCGGACAGCATGAACGCGCGCCGCACGGCCTCGGTGCGCACCTCGGCCGCTGCGGCGATGGCCTCGACCATCACGCCTTCCAGCGCGCCCTGCCGGAGCTCGCCGCCCAGCAGGCGCAGCAGGAACGACTGCTCGGCCTCGGTGGCCCGCCCGAGCAGCGCGCTCAGCGCGTCGGCCCGCCGTTGTCCGGACCCGGCGCCGCTGATCGTGCGCACCTCGCCGACCGCCGCTTCGACCTCGCCGATGGTCAACCGGGGTTCGGCCGCAGGTGCGACCCGCAACGCCGACAGCGTCGACCAACCGACCCCGGCCCGTCCGCCGGGCAGTTCACCCGCCAGCAACGCGGTGGCCGCGGCGACCTCCGCGGGTTCCAGCCTCCGCAGCAGCGCGGCGATCGCCGACGTCTTCGCCTTCCGCGAGGACGTCGCCGCGACCTCGGCGGAGGCCGCGACGACGTCCGAGAGCAGCACCATGGCTCCATGGTGCGCAGACCTCCGACAATTCGCGGGAGTTCGGTCAGCCGCCGTTGGCCATGCGGAGGACGTCCAGGGCTTCGTCGAGCTGCTCGATCGTGAGCGTGCCGGACTCGACGTGGCCGCGTTCGAGGACGACCTCGCGGATGGGCTTGCGCTCCTTGAGCGCCTGCTTGGCGACCGCGGCGGCCTCCTCGTACCCGAGGTAGCGGTTGAGGGGCGTGACGATCGACGGCGAGCCCTCGGCGTAGGCGCGGGCCTGCTCGGTGTTGACCTGCACGTCGGCGAAGACCTTGTCGGCCAGCTGCCGCGACACCGCCGCCAGCAGCCGGGACGACTCCAGCACGTTGCGGGCGATGACCGGCAGCATCACGTTGAGCTGGAAGTTGCCCTGCGACCCGGCGAAGGCCACGGCCGCGTCGTTGCCGATGACCTGGGCGACGACCTGCAGCGTCGCCTCCGGGATCACCGGGTTGACCTTGCCCGGCATGATCGACGAACCCGGCTGCAGGTCCGGCAGGGCCAGCTCGCCGAGGCCGGTGCGCGGGCCGGAACCCAGCCAGCGCAGGTCGTTGGCGATCTTGGTGAGGCTGACCGCCACGGTGCGCAGGTGACCGGAGGTCTCCACCACGGAGTCCTGCGCGGCCTGCGCCTCGAAGTGGTCGCGGGCCTCGGTCAGCGGCAGACCGGTCACCCGGGCCAGCTCCTCGGCGACGGCCTGACCGAAGCCCTCCGGCGCGTTGAGCCCGGAGCCCACGGCGGTGCCGCCGATGGGCAGCTCGCCCAGCCGGGGCAGACCGGTCCGCAGTCGTTCGACGCCGTAGCGGACCTGCGACGCCCACGCGCCCGCCTCCTGGGCGAGGGTGATCGGCACGGCGTCCATCAGGTGCGTGCGGCCGGACTTGACGACCTCGGTCCAGCCCTTCGCCCGGTCCTCGATGGTGGCCGCGAGATGTTCCAGGGCGGGGATGACGTCGGCGATCACGGCCTCGGTGGCGGCGACGTGGATCGTCGTCGGGAACGTGTCGTTGGACGACTGCGAGGCGTTGACGTGGTCGTTCGGGTGCACGTCGCGGCCGAGAGCGCGGGTGGCCAGGGTCGCGATGACCTCGTTGGCGTTCATGTTCGACGACGTGCCCGAGCCGGTCTGGAAGACGTCGATCGGGAAGTGCTCGTCGTGCGCGCCCTCGGCGACCTCGTCGGCGGCGCGGGCGATGGCCTCGGCGACGTCGCCGTCGAGCACCCCCAACCGGCCGTTGACCCGGGCGGTGGCGGCCTTGAGCAGGCCGAGCGCGCGGATCTGCGCGCGCTCCAGGCCGCGGCCGGAGATCGGGAAGTTCTCCACGGCCCGCTGCGTCTGCGCCCGGTAGAGGGCGTCGGCGGGCACCCGAACCTCGCCCATCGTGTCGTGTTCGATCCGGTACTGGGATTCAGCCATGTTCGAAGTGTCCCGCCGATCAACCGGCCGGGTCAGCGTGGCACGCCCCACCGGCCGGGCGTTCCCCCTGGAAATGGCCGACCTGGAACGATCTAGGTGGCTGATCTGACAAAGCCCGCTCCCGGAGAGCGGGAGCGGGCTTCGCCGCGGGGATCAACCGATGGTGGAGGAGATCCAGTCCGCGTAGGCGGTGGCGTCGGTGTAAACCGAAGGCGCCGTGCCGCAGACCGGGACCGGGCTGCCCAGGCGGCTGGTCACGCCGGTGAGCTTCCAGTCGCCGGGGGTGCCCTCCAGCTGCGGGCCGCCGGAGTCGCCGAAGCAGGCGTTGGCCAGCAGCTCCTTGCTGGAGGTGCAGATCTCGGTGGGGCCGTCGATGGAGCTCAGCGTGCAGTTCGCGTCAGGGGCGACCTGGGTCTCCAGCTCCTGCAGCTGCTCCGGCGGCTCGCCGCAGCCGCGCACCGGGCAGGTCACGCCCCAGCCGATGATCCTCGACGGGGTGCCCGCCTCGCCGGAGGCGTCGGCGAGCTCGATCGGCGTCTCCGACACCGCCTGGTCCAGCTTGAGCAGCGCGATGTCGCCGTTGGGGGTGTTGGTCTCGTAGTCCGGGTGCACGACGACCTCGGAGACACCGGCCTCCGTGCCGCCGCTGCTCCAGGTCGGGCTGCCGATGCGCAACCCGAGGTCCGCCGGTTTCGCGTCGGCCACGCAGTGCGCGGCTGTGAGCACCCACTGCTCGTCGATCAGCGAGGCACCGCAGCTGTGCGACCCCGATCGTTGCAGCGAGGCCATCCATTCGTAGGACTCGGTGGCGTCGTGGCCGCCGACGATCAGCGCACCCGGGTTGTCGATGGCCTGCGCCGCCGGCGCGAAGCCGGCGCTGAGCGCGAGCGCGGCGATGCCGCTGAGCAGCGCGGATGATTTCTTCACAGAGATTCCCCTCCCCGACGTGATCCCCTTCCCCCGGAAGTTATGGGTGGGGTGCGGGACCAGGTACCGCCGCACGCCGCAGCGAACTGCGCTGATCGGCCCATCACCGGCGGTGGGCGGACACATCGGCCGGAGCCGACTAGCCTGAGATCCGTATCACAGGGCCTGCGACGGGATGCCGAGATGGCGCACGAGGTCGATCTGCTGGTGGTGGGTGCCGGTCCGACGGGGCTGTTCGCCGCTTACTACGCCGGGTTTCGCGGGATGTCGGTGGCGCTGGTCGACGCGCTGCCGGAGCCGGGTGGCCAGGTGACCGCGATGTACCCGGAGAAGATGATCTTCGACGTGGCGGGTTTCCCGGAGATCCGGGGACGCGACCTGATCGCCGCGCTGGTCGAGCAGGCCGAGCAGTACGGCCCGCGCTACCTGCTCGGGCGCCCCGCCGTTTCGCTGTCCGATGTGGACGGCGGCCTGCTGGTCGACGTCGGCGAGGGCGAGCAGGTCCGGGCCGGGGCGGTGCTGGTCACGGCCGGGATCGGCGAGTTCACCCCGAGACCGCTTCCCGCGGGCGGGGAGTGGGTCGGCAAGGGCGTCGTGCACTTCATCCCCGAGCTGTCCGCGCACGCCGGGCACGACGTGGTCGTCGTCGGCGGCGGCGACTCGGCGTTCGACTGGGCGCTGGCGCTGCAACCGGTGGCCCGCAGCGTGACCCTGGTGCACCGGCGCACCCGCTTCCGCGCGCACGAAGGCCTGGTCACCAAGGTCGAGCAGCTGGGCATCCCGCTGATCGTCCCGGCCGAGGTCGCCGAAATCCGCGGCGACTCGGGAGGACTCATCGAGGTCGCCATCGACGTCGACGGGCAACGACGCGTCCTGCCGGCGCAAACGGTCGTCGCCGCACTGGGTTTCACCGCCGACCTCGGCCCGATCGAATCCTGGGGACTGGACCTGGAGAAGCGCTCGATCCTGGTCGACACGACGATGCGCACCAGCCGCGCCCGCGTCTACGCCGCAGGCGACGTCGCCGCCTACCCCGGGAAGGTCAAGCTCATCGCCACCGGCTTCGGCGAAGCCGCCACGGCGGTCAACAACATCGCGGTCGAGCTCAACCCCGACGCCCACCTCTTCCCCGGCCATTCCTCGAACCTGTCCTGAGAAACCCCCGAACGTGGAAACGGCACCCGGGAACGACGTCCCGGGTGCCGCGTCGGGGTGCTGAGCGGGTCAGCTGCCGGTGTTCTGGTTGATCCAGTCGGCGAAGGCGGTCACGTCGGTGTAGATCGACGGGCCGGTGGCGCAGGTGGAGTCGCCGTTGCCGGAGCGGCTCGTGGCGCCGATCAGCTCCCAGCTGCCCTGGGTGCCCTTGATCTGCGGGCCGCCCGAGTCGCCGTAGCAGGCACCGGAGTTGCCGCCCGGGTTGTCGGTGCAGATCTCGCCCGCGGCGTCGATGCCGGTGCAGCCGGCGTCGTCGACGATGCTCGTGTCCAGCTCCTGCAGGTTCGTCGGAACCTCGCCGCAGCCGGTCTCCGGGCAGGTCTGGCCCCAGCCGATGATGCGGCTCGGGGTTCCGGCCTCACCGGACTCGGCGGCGATCGAGATCGGCGCGGCGGACAGCTGCTTGTCCAGCTGCAGCACCGCGAGGTCGGCGCTGTCGTGCACCTGGGTCTTGGTCACGGCGGCTTCCTCGCCACCGGTGGTGTTGTCGTTGCTGCCCACGCGGACCGTGAAGTCACCGCCGCTCTGAACGCAGTGCGCGGCGGTCACCACCCAGTCCGGCTTGATCAGCGCGCCGCCGCAGATGTGGCTGCCCTGCTGCTGCAGCGACACCATGAACGAGTAGACCTCGGTCGCGTCGTGTCCACCGATGATCATCGGGTCGACGTCGTCACCGGCGGCGACGGCGGGCATGCCCAGCGCGCCCACTGCGCTGACCGCGGCGACCGCGGAGATGAGAGCCGAACGAATGCGCATGTGTGTCGAATCCTCCGGGTACCCCGGCTCCGAAGGCCGGCTGGCCGCTGACGCTAACGGCGCCCCCGACCCCGGCGTACCGACGAAGGTCGTAGGAGGCGAACCGAAAAGGCGGTGGCCGGCGGACAATCCGCAGGCCACCGCCTTGATCACGATCGGTCGAGCCGGTTTTTCCCGGTTTCCCGATAAGGGCGACTACTCGCCGCGCTCGCCCAGGTCCACGTCGGCGTACTCGCGCAGCTTGGTGAGCTTGTGCGAGGCGTCGACCACGCGCGTCGTACCGGACTTCGACCGCATCACGATCGACTGCGTGGTGCACCGGTCGGCGCGGTAGTGCACGCCGCGCAGCAGCGCGCCGTCGGTGATGCCGGTCGCCACGAAGAACATGTTGTCGCCGCGCACCAGGTCCGAAGTGGTCAGCACCTGGTTCGCGTCGTGCCCGGCCTCGCGCAGCTTCGCCCGCTCCTCGTCGTCGCGCGGCCACAACCGGCCCTGGATCTCACCGTCGAGGCACTTCAGCGCGCACGCGGTGATGATGCCCTCGGGAGTGCCGCCGATGCCCAGCAGCATGTCCACGCCGCTGTTCGGGCGGGCCGCCGCGATCGCGCCCGCCACGTCGCCGTCGGAGATGAACTGCACGCGGGCGCCCGCCTCGCGGACCTCCTTGACCAGCTGCTCGTGCCGCGGCCGGTCCAGCACGCACACCGTCACGTCCGACACGTCGACGTGCTTGGCCTTGGCGACCCGGCGGACGTTCTCCGAGATCGGGGCGCTGATGTCGATGTACCCCGCGGCCTCCGGGCCGACGGCCATCTTCTCCATGTAGAACACCGCGGACGGGTCGAACATGGTGCCGCGCTCGGACACCGCCAGCACCGCCAGCGCGTTCGGCATGCCCTTGCTGAGCAGCGTCGTACCGTCGATCGGGTCCACGGCGACGTCGACCTCCGGGCCCTCCCCGTTGCCGACCTCCTCGCCGTTGTAGAGCATCGGCGCTTCGTCCTTCTCGCCCTCGCCGATGACCACGGTGCCGCGCATCGACACGGTGCCGATGAGCTTGCGCATGGCGTCCACCGCAGCTCCGTCGCCCGCGTTCTTGTCACCGCGGCCGACCCAGCGGCCACCGGCCATCGCGGCTGCTTCGGTCACGCGGACGAGTTCCATCGCCAAGTTGCGATCGGGTGCTTCCGGGTGTCGTTGCGTCATCGCGCCCTCCCCGTTCGTGAGGCATCGTCGGTACCGCCCGAGTCCGGCGGGAAATGCCCCGCGCTCAGGCTTGTTGGCTGCGATCTTCCCAGATCATCGGGGTTCGGGGATCATTCGCGTGGGGCAGCCCACTCCCTCTGCCCCTGCCCGCTGAGCTGCGGTGCTGCTGGTGAGAGCATGGGTGCCGTGGCTGAACCCCGCAACCAGCAACCGGCTCCGTCCCGCCCGCCGCGGACCATGTCGGCGATGCTCTTCGCCATCCTGCCGTTGGTGCTGGTCTCGTTCGGCGTCGCGGGCCTGTTCACGCAGTGCTCGTTCACTCCCACCGGCCCCACGGTCGACAACGGATCGGTGCCCACGGTGAACGTCCAGGCCGAGCTGCACGACGCCGCCGCCGGAGTGGACTTCCCGGTGGTCGATCCGACGCTGCCCGCCAGCTGGCGGGCCAACTCCAGCAACAGCACCACGCTGCCCTCGCACACCGAGGTCGTCCGGGTCGGCTGGCTGACCGGCGACGCGCAGTACCTGCGCCTGGCCCAGTCCAACGCCGCCGAGGAGGAGCTGGTCGCCGGCGAGACGCGGCAGGCCCCGCAGGCGCTCGGCGCCGTCGAGGCCGGTGGCCGCCAGTGGGTCCGCTACCAGGGCGTTCGCGACGAGCAGGCGTGGGTGTCCGAGCGCGACGGCGTCCGCCTGCTGATCACCGGCAACGCCGGCGAAGCGGAGTTCCGCACCCTCGCCGAAGCCGCCCTCACGGCCCCGCCGGTCGGCTGAACCCGCCCTCGCGGGTCACGCCGCCGGGTGAGGACTCGACAAGGGCTGGTTGACGGTGCCTCAGGAGTCCTCTTCGACGGCGGCGAGAGCGCGTTCGACGCGCTCGCGGGCACCGGCCAGGTGGCGTTCGCAGACCGCCGCCAGCGCCTCGCCCTTCTCCCAGAGGGCCAGCGAGTCCTCCAGGGACAGCCCGCCGGCCTCCAGCTGCTTGACGACCTCGGCCAGCTGATCGCGGGCGTCCTCGTAGCCGAGCTCGGCGACCTCCGGGTGCTCGGCGACCGGGTCGAAGTGCTCGTCCTGCTGGTTCTCGGTCACGGGGTGGGGCTCTCCACATTCGCTCGCACGGACACCACCGCGGTGGCGATCGCCTGGTCGTAGCCGACGAAGGCCTCGGCGAACTCCGCGCCGTCACCTTCGCGCACCGCGTCGTTGATGCGCAGCTGGGCCTCCGCGACCCTACGTCGGTGGGCCGACGCCGCCCACCAGGTGGGTCCCACGTACCCCGAGGTCGCGTCGATCAAGGCCCGCAGCCTGCCGGGCAGGTCCTTGCGCTCGGCCGAGTCGCACCCGCCCAGGAGCGCAGCCCACGTCCCCTCCGCCGTGACCTCGGCGGCCTCGGCGCAGCGCCGGACCTCGCCCGCCCGCTCCGCGGTGCGCGCCGCGCCCACGGTGAGGGGGAGGAACGAGGGCTCCTGCTTCGGGTGCACGTGGAATTCCTTGGTCAGTCCGGTACGACGGCGTGGACCGCGCCGTCGGCGACCCGCACCCGCAGCCGGGTGCCCGGAGGCGCGTCATCGACGGTGCGCAGCACCCCGTCGACCTCGTCGGTCTCCTCGATGCGCTGCACGATCGCGTATCCACGAGCCAGAGTGGCCGCAGGGCCCAGGGTCGTCAAGCGTGATCGAGTAGCGCTCAGCGCGTGACCCTCCGTGGTGAGCACCGTGCTCATCGCCCGCCGGGAGCGTTCGCGCAGCATCGCGACCTGCTCGGAGCGCTGCTGCAGCGGGCGGTGCGGGTCGGCCAGCGCCGGCCGGCTGCGCAGCTGGTCGAGCAGCCTGCGCTCGCGGTCCACCCATCCGTGCAGCGCCCGCCGAGCCCGGTCGCGCAACTGCCGGATGCGCTGACCCTCCTCGGCGACGTCGGGCACCACGCGCTTGCCCGCACCCGTCGGTGTGGAACAGCGCACATCGGCCACGTGGTCGAGCAGCGGCGAGTCCGGTTCGTGCCCGATCGCGCTGACCACCGGGGTCTTGCAGGCCGACACCGCCCGGCACAGCGCCTCGTCGGAGAACGGCAGCAGGTCCTCGACGCTGCCGCCGCCGCGCGCCAGCACGATCACGTCGACCTCGGGCATCCGGTCGAGCTCCTCCAGCGCCGGAAGGATCTGCGGCACCGCGCTCGTGCCCTGCACCGCGACGTTGCGGATCTCGAACTGCACGGCGGGCCAGCGCAGCTGCGCGTTGGTCAGCACGTCGTGCTCGGCGGCCGAGGCGCGGCCGGTGATCAGGCCGACCCGGTTGGGCAGGAACGGCAGCGGCCGCTTGCGCGCCGGGTCGAACAGACCCTCGGCCTTGAGCAGCTGGCGGAGCCGTTCGATGCGGGCGAGCAGCTCGCCGATGCCGACGGCCCGGATCTCGTCGACTCGCAGGCTCAGCGTGCCGCGGCCGACGAAGAAGGTCGGCTTGCCGTGCACCACGACCCGGCTGCCATCGGTCAGCGGCGGGTCCATCTTGCGCAGCAGCGACGACGAGCAGGTCAAGGTCAGCGACACGTCCGCGGAGGGATCGCGGAGCGTCAGGAACGCCGTCTGCGCGCCGGACCGCATCGAGATCTGGGTGATCTGGCCTTCGACCCAGATCTGCCCGAGCCGGTTGATCCAGTCGGCGATCTTGCGGGCCACCGTCCGCACCGGCCAAGGTTCCTCAGCACTAGTAGGCGAACTCAGCGTTCCTCCTCTTTCAGTGGTGGTTCCGGGTCATCTTGCGTGGCGGTGCGGGTGGGGGAACCTGAGCGGCTCCGTGGACTCCGCGCGCCACTCCTTGAGTATGTCGATACGCGGCGTCGCGGCGTGCTCGCCACGCAGCCGCTGGAGAACCCCCGGCGGTGCGAGTTGCTCGGGTGGTGAAGAGAAGGGGAGAGCTACTGCTCTCTGAGGCGGGTGAGGCGGTTGCGGAGCATTCGGAGGTAGTCCGGGCGCTGCTCGTTGTTCTCCTCGTAGGCGAGCAATGCGGTGAGGTCGTCCTCGGTGAACGAGCGCAGGCGACCGCGCAGCTGGGGGAGGCTCAGCGCGTCGTAGTCGGCGAGCAGCGCGTTCTCCCCGCTCTCCGGCTCGGGGACCACCGCCGGCTCCGGGGCGATGTCCTCGTCGAACGTCGCCCACGACGGTTCTTCCTCGGGCGTGCGCAGGACCGACAGCGCCTCGTCGCCCTTGATCGCGAGTTCGGTGATGTGCTGCTGCACCCGCATCGACGCCTGCAACGCCTGGCTCGCGACGGTCACGGGCATGCCGAGGAGGGTGGCCGGGAGCGCGCGGGCCTGCTCGACGGCGGTCGCCGCGAGCCCGGCCGCCACCCGCACCGGGAGGGGGAACTCTGACATGCGCCCAGCCTGCCGCAGAAGTGGCCGACAGACCATCGGTTCAACGCCGGAATGTGACCGAGGACCGACGTCCGGCGGAACCGCGATGGACCCCTCGATGGAGTGACGGTGAGCATCGACCGGAGGCGGAGCGGGCAGGCGCGGATCCGTACCCTTGATGGCATGACGACCACGCCTGAGGCCCGCGACCTCGAACCCGACCCCGTTGACGACGCCGGCCGGACCAAGCGGGTCCTGCTGGCCAAGCCCCGCGGGTACTGCGCAGGTGTCGACCGCGCAGTCATCACCGTCGAGAAGGCGCTGGAGACCTACGGCCCGCCGGTCTACGTCCGCAAGGAGATCGTGCACAACCGGCACGTCGTGGACACCCTGACCGAGCGCGGCGTGATCTTCGTGGACGAGACCGACGAGGTGCCCGAGGGCGCGCTCGTGGTGTTCTCCGCGCACGGCGTCTCCCCGGCCGTCCACCAGGAGGCCGAGGAGCGCAAGCTGCGCACGATCGACGCCACCTGCCCGCTGGTGACGAAGGTGCACAAGGAGGTCAACCGCTTCGCGCGCGACGACTACGACATCCTGCTGATCGGCCACGAGGGCCACGAGGAGGTCGAGGGCACCGCCGGTGAGGCGCCCGAGCGCGTGCAGCTGGTGGACAAGCCCGAGGACGTCGACAAGGTGCAGGTCCGCGACCCGAGCAAGGTCGTCTGGCTGTCGCAGACCACCCTCAGCGTCGACGAGACCATGGAGCGGGTGGACCAGCTCACCGAGAAGTTCCCGACGCTGCAGGCCCCGCCGAGCGACGACATCTGCTACGCCACCTCCAACCGCCAGCAGGCGGTCAAGGTTATGGCCCCGCAGTGCGACCTGGTGATCGTGGTGGGCTCGCAGAACTCCTCGAACTCCAAGCGGCTGGTCGAGGTCGCGCTGCAGGCCGGGGCGTCGGACTCGCACCTGATCGACTACGCCTCGCAGATCGAGGACGCCTGGCTGGACGGGGTGACCACGGTCGGCGTCACCAGCGGTGCGTCCGTCCCGGACGTGCTGGTGCTGCAGGTCCTGGACCACCTCGCCGAGCGCGGCTGGGGTGACGTCGAAGAGGTCACGACCGCCAACGAGAAGGTCACCTTCGCGCTGCCCCGCGAGCTCCGCAAGGACCTCGACGAGAACAAGGACAACCCCAAGAGCGTCCGCTGATCTGACCCGGACGCGAAAAAGCCGCCCGGCTCCGGAAATCGGAGCCGGGCGGCTTTTTCGCGTCTCTACGGGCCGGGACGCCGGGGGCGGCCCCCCGGTGGCGGTTCCGGCGGGCGCGGCCGTCCTGGGCCGCCCTGGCGGGGCGGACGGGGCCCTCCCGCGCGCGGGTCGTTGGGGCGAGGGCGCCCGGGCACGTCGCCGCGGCGCGGGGAGTCGCCCTTCGGGCGTCCCTGGGACTCGCGCGGCCCGGTGCCGCGGGGCTGCCGGGGCTCGGCGCGCCGGTCGCCACCGCGGCCGTCGTCACGCGGCTTGCGCTGGTCGCCGCGGGGTTTGCGGTCCCGATCCGAGGCCGGGCGCTTGCGCGGCGCCTCGTCCCGCGCGGACTTCTTGCGCGGCGGCGGAACGGGCCTGGCCTTCTTGGTCTTGGCGTCGGGGTCGACGCCGAGGTCGAAGTCGTCATCGGTCTCGGCCTTCTGCGTGACGAACATCCGGAGCAGCCCGATGCCGAGCGCGACCGCGGTGGCTCCGGCCATGATCGGGAAGCTGGTGATCAGCGGGCGCGCGACCGACAGCGCCTTGCCCATGATGCCCGCGCCCGACGTGCTCCCGGCTCCGGTGATCAGCACCAGCACGGGCATCACGATGCCGAGAACGAGCGGTGGCTGCACCATCGGACCGAACACGCTTCGCCGCTGCACCAGCAGCACCGCTGCCAGACAACCGAGGAAGAAGCAGGTCTTGAAGATGAATCCGGGCTGTTTCCAGATCAGGGTGTCCAGCACGGTGCCGATCGCGGTCGGGGCGGCAGCCAGCAACACGGCGCCCCACAGCGGCACCCCGTTGGTGCTGAACGCGGAGCGCGCACCCCATTCGGGCGCGCCATTACCGGAAGTTGAAGCGCTCTGGCTCTCGCGGATCGCGGTCACAATCCCCAACGGTAACGGTCCAGTACCCCACCGCGAGAGCCCTCTCGGGGAACGGTCGCATTACCCCACGTCGGGTGATGGTTTCGACACGACGCGGCGTGATCGCCACGTGATCTTCGTGCAGCCAAATGGATGCCGTATCGCTCGGTCGAGCGTGTGAGCCTTGACACAGGGAGTGCGGCCATCTTAGCGTCCGAGCAATCGTTTTCTCGCCTGCGTGAGTGACGAGACGGGGGTCGGAATGAACACGGCGCCACCGCTGGTCGAGATGACCGGCATCACCAAGCGTTACGGCGGTGTGCTCGCCTGCGACGCGGTTGACCTCACGATTCGCGGCGGCGAGGTGCACGCTCTGCTCGGTGAGAACGGGGCGGGCAAGAGCACTCTGATGAAGGTCCTGTCCGGCGACATCACCGACCACAGCGGTGGGATCACCATCGAGGGTCACCCGGTCCAGTTCGGAAAACCCGCGGACGCGCAACACGCCGGGGTCGCGATGATCCACCAGGAGCTCGACCTCGTCCCGGCCCTGAGCGTCGCCGAGAACCTCCACCTGGGACGCGAACCGCGCACCCGGCTGGGCACCGTGGACCGGCGCGCGATGTCCGAGCGCACCCGGGAGTTGCTGCGGCGCACCGGGATCGACCTCGACCCGAACCGCCCGGTCGGCGAGCTGCGGGTCGGTGAGCAGCAGCTGGTCACCATCGCCCGCGCGCTGTCGCTGGACGCCACGGTGCTGATCATGGACGAGCCGACCTCGGCACTGTCCACAACGGAGGTCGACCGGCTCTTCGGCGTCATCGGCGAGCTGCGCCGCACCGGCACCGGCATCGTCTACATCTCGCACCGGATGGACGAGATCGGCCAGGTCGCCGACCGCGCCACCGTGCTGCGCAACGGACGCAAGGTCGCCGAGTTCGACGCGCAGGCGATGACCGCCGAGGAGGCCGCCGAGGCGATGGTGGGCCGGACGGTGCAGACCCGCTTCCGCTCGCAGACCGTCGACATCGGCGAAGAACTGCTCAGCGTCAAGGGCTTCGCCGTCCGCCCCCGCCGCGCGCGGGTCGGCAGGAGGGAACCCGACGGCATCGACCTGACCGTGCGCAGGGGCGAGATCGTCGGCCTGTGCGGACTGCTCGGAGCGGGGCGGACCGAGCTGCTCGAATCGCTCTACGGCGCGGGCTCGTCCGGGACCTGGGAGGGGGAGGTCTCGCTCGACGGGAAACCGGTGCGCCCGGCGGGACCGAGGCAGGCGCTGCGCTCGGGGATCGCCTTCGTGCCGGAGGACCGGCGCAGCTCCGGGCTGGTGCTCGGGCACTCGGTCACCGCCAACACGGTGCTGTCGGTGCTGGACCGGCTGGGTGTCGCCGGAATGGTGCGTCGCAGCTCCGAACTCGGCGCGACCCGGCGCAGCGTCGACCAGCTCAAGGTCAAGCTCGACCGCATCTCCGACGCGGTCGGCACCCTCTCCGGCGGCAACCAGCAGAAGGTCGTCTTCGGGCGCATGCTGCTCACCGAGCCCCGACTGCTGCTGCTCGACGACCCGACGCGGGGCGTGGACATCGGCGCGAAGGCGGAGATCTACCAGTTGCTCTCGGACATCGCCGGTCGTGGCATCGGAGTGCTGCTGGCCTCCTCGGAACTCCCCGAGCTGGTGGGGGTGTGCCACCGGGTGGTCGTGCTGCGCGCCGGGCGCAGCGTCGCCGAGTTCGACACCGCCCACGCCGGGGAGGCCGATCTGCTGGCAGCCGCGATGGGTGATCGGAACGGGAATCCACCGGGGCCGGCGGTCGGCACCGGGCAGAGCGCCGGGGGAGGTGCGAATTGAGCAATCAGACGGAGCAGCGGCCCGTGCCCGGAGACCTGCCCGCGCAGCGTTCCAAGCGGACCGACACCGTCGAGACCCTGTTCAAGTTCCAGAGTTTCTTCGGTCTGGTCGCGGTGTTCATCGCGGCGGTGATCTTCTCGCCCCGCAACGACGGCCAGATCCTGTTCCTGAGCAGCGACAACCTGTTCAACATCGTGCGCGCGGTCTCCGAGATCGGGATCATCGCGATCGGGCTGACCTTCGTGATCCTCATCGGCGGCATCGACCTGTCGGTCGGGTCGGTGCTGGGGCTGGCGGCGGTCGGCTCCGCCGTGCTCATGGTCAACAGCGGCTACGGCGTGTGGGCCACGGTCGTCGTCGTGCTGCTGGCCGGAATCGTCTTCGGGTTCCTGCAGGGTGCCGCGGTGGCGCTGCTGGGGGTGCAGGCGTTCATCGTCACCCTGGCCGGATTGCAGATCTCGCGCGGACTGGCGCGCATGTGGTCCGGCGGCGAGACCGTGCAGATCTCCTACGGCGACGGTCCGGGGCAGGCCCCGATGCTGTTCTCGCTGCTGGGGGAGCGGACCTTCGGCGGCGTGGTGCCGATCCCGGCCCTGATCTTCGCCGCGGTGGCCGTGATCGCGATCCTGTTCCTGCGCTCCAGCGCCTACTCCCGGCACCTGTACGCGATCGGCGGGAACGAGAAGGCGGCTCGGCTCTCCGGCGTGCCGGTGAACCGGGTCAAGATCATCGCCTTCGTCATCGCGGGGTTCTGCGCCGCGCTGGCCGGCATCGTGCACGCCGGTCAGCTCAACGCGGGCAGCCCCAACGACGGAACCGCCTACGAGCTCGACGGAATCGCCGCGGTGGTCGTCGGCGGCACCAGCCTGGCCGGTGGCCGGGGCTCGGTGATCGGCACCATCGCCGGTGCTCTGCTGCTCGGCATCCTCAACAACATCCTGAGCCTGAACAGCGTCAACACCGATCTGCAACTGCTGATCAAGGGTCTGGTGATCGTCGCGGCGGCGGCGCTGCAGCGCCTGCGCCCCACGGCCTGAGGCAGATCTACCGAAGGGAGCACGATGCGCAAGACAACGAAGTCCTTGGTCGCAATCACGTGCGCCGCGGTCGCGTTCGCCGCCGCCGGTTGCGGGACGACCAGCGAGAACACCGGTCAGGTCCAGGCCCAGGACCCGACGAAGGACTGCCAGGGCGCCAACGGCAAGTACACGATCGGGATGAGCCAGGCGAACCTCGCCGAGCCGTACCGGGTGCGGATGGACGACGACATCCGCAAGGCCGCGCAGAAGGTCCCGCAGTTCGAGGAGGTGCAGTTCTCCGACGCCGCGAAGGACAACTCCAAGCAGGTCACCGACGTCGAGAACTTCATGACCAAGCAGGTCGACCTGCTGATGATCTCGCCGAACGAGGCGGCGCCGCTGACCGACGTGGTGCGCAAGGCCTACAACCAGGGCATCCCGGTCGTGGTGCTGGACCGCAAGGTCGACGGCGAGGCGTACACGACCTACATCGGCGCGGACAACGTCGCCATCGGCGAGCAGGCGGGCGAGTTCTTCAAGAACACGCTGCTGCCGCAGGGCGGCAAGATCGTGCAGATCAAGGGCCTGTCCGGTTCGACCCCGGCCGCTGAGCGGGAAGAGGGCTTCAAGCAGGGCATCGCCGGTTCCAAGATCGAGGTCGTGGCCACCGCCGACGGTGAGTGGGAGCGCTCGGTCGGGCAGCAGAAGATGGACGCGCTGCTCAAGGCCCACCCGGACATCCAGGCCGTGTACTCGCAGAACGACCCGATGGCCGAGGGCGCTTGGCTGGCCGCGCAGGCGGCCAACCGCCCGGACCTGAAGTTCGTGGGCATCGACGGCCTGCCGATCCCCTCGGGCGGCATCAAGGCGGTGGAGGAGGGCCGGTTGCAGGCCACGAACCTCTACCCGACGGGTGGTGCTGAGGCGGTCGAGGCGGCCAAGAAGATCCTCGTCGACTGCCAGCAGGTGCCCAAGACCCAGACCCTGGGAACCGAACTGATCACGAAGGACAACGCGGCCGAGGTGTACGGCCGACTCAACCAGGGTTAGGCGCCGAAGTGGACGAGAACTTTTCCGGGTTGCAGGAGTAGGCGCGGAAAGGGCTGCGCCGCCCCGGACCGAAAACAGGCCGCAGCGCTCGTTTCGAGCGCTGCGGTCTTTTCGCGCGCGAAAAGACGGCGACACTGGTTCGATACACCGAATTCCACTGCCCGGCAACTAAAAACACCTGGTTGGCGGCTGTCGTAAGTACGACACACCAGAGACCATCTCATTGAGTGAATTCGCGTATCGATGACTATTTCGTGCCTGTTGTTTGGTTGCCGTCCGGGAGGCCATTTCTTACGCTGCGCTAGATCGCGCTTTGAGATCTTGCCGGGTCCGAGTCGGTTGGAAACCACTGAGTTAGAGCGCATCACGATTCACCGGAACCGGAATCAGCGGCAGAACTGTCTGCGGTGGACAGCGCTGTCCGCAGGGGAGGGCGAGCACGATGACAGAACGCTCCGCACCGTCGCGACGCGACGCCCGCCGGCGAGCACGCCGGCTCGCCGCCTACCTGGGTGTCTTCTCGCTCGCCGCTGCCGCGGTGATCGCCGACGCCGGGTTCGCGAGCGTCCGGGCCCACGCCCAGCAACCTGCGCCGCCGAGCAAGGGCCAGGTCGGCTGGGACTCCTACCGAGACCTCGACGAGATGCCGCGGCTGCGCGGCGCCGAGCAGTCCTTGCAGTCCTCCAGCTACGACCGGTCCGGCGGCAACGACGACGGATTCGAGGGCACCTACTCCTGCCTGCGCGAATCGGCGCAGGGCTGCGTGATCGCCGAGCACGCCGGGCCGGGTGAGATCTCCGGTCTGTGGAGCACGCGCGAGCCGATGGGCGACGTGACGGCCACCGGCAACCTCATCGTCGAGCTCGACGGCCGGACGGTGCTCGACGCGCCGTTCGCCGACGTGGTCAGCGGCAAGATCGGAGCCCCGTTCGTGTGGCCGCTGGTGGGCAACGCCGACGACGCGGCAGGTGGCGTGGTCAGCAAGGTGCCGATGCCGTTCCGCGAATCGATGCGCGTGACCGTGCGCAACAACCCGGACTTCTACCACGTGAACTACCGGACCTTCCCCGACGCGGGAGGCGTGGAGACCTTCGACCCCTCGGACCCGGCCACCGACGTGCTGACGAAGTTGCAGGGCTTCGGCGTGTCCGACCCGAAGAACGCCACCGGCGGAACACCGGTGCGCAGCGACTTCGGCCTGGCTCCCGGTGGCGCGCACACCGTCGCCGAGCTGAGCGGGCCGGCGCGGATCAACCAGCTGCGGGTGCGCTTGCCGCAGGTGGTGGCGGCGCCTCAGGTCGTCGACGACGGCATGGCCTTCGGGCAGGGCGGCGGCAGCCGTTTCCGGATGCGCGTGGACCCGAACAACGAGGGCGTCCGCGTGATCCGGCGGTTCGACCCGCAGATCGCCGACCAGGTCGCGAGCATGGCCGTCAACGGCCAGGTGGTGGGCGAGTGGCGCAGCGGCGCGGCCGCACCAGGCCAGTGGGGCGTGCAGTCGATCGACGTGCCCGCGGACGTCACCGCGGGGGAGTCCTCGATCGAGGTCGACAACCGGTTCGTCTCGTCCTCGTTGGACGTCAACGAGTTCCGCTACGACGTGCAGAGCCTGGTCAACGGCGAGTGGGTGCGCACCGACGTGCTCGACCTCGGCCCCGGCCACCCGGGCGAGGAGAGCGCGCACGGCTACCAGATCGACAACCCGGTCTTCGAGCGCTCGCAGCTGTTCGGGCGGTACACGATCCCGCCGGAGCAGGTCGCGGCCTCCGACGAGGTGCTGTCCTCCGCGCGGCTGCGCATCACCTTCGACGGCAAGACCACTGTGGACGCCCCGATCGGCGAGTTCTTCGGCACCGGGCTCGGCGAGTACGACGTGCGCACCCTGATGAGCTCGGTCGATCCCGGGCAGGACGGCTGGTACACGGCGTGGTGGCCGATGCCGTTCAACGAGAGCGCCAAGGTGGAGATCGTCAACGCCGGCGGCATCCCGATCGACGGAGCCACGGCGGAGGTGGTCACCGGGCCCGGCGGGGTCGACGAGGGCAGCGGGCACTTCCACGCCACGCACAAGCGCGGCACCACGGTTCCGGGGCAGGACTGGAACTTCCTCGACCCCGGTGGGGCGGGCACGTTCTACGGGGTCACCCACACCATGCGCGGCCTGATCCCGCTCAACGAGACCAAGGCCAGCGTCCTGCCGCACTCCACGCGGCAGACGGCGTCCAACCCGCGCAACTACCTGGAGGGCGACGAGCGGTTCTACGTCGACGGAGCCCAGGAACCCGCGTGGCACGGGACCGGGACCGAGGACTTCTACGAGTCGGGCTGGTACTTCCGGTTCGGCACGACGTTCTCGATGCCGCAGGCGGGCAACCCCGGTCACGAGGTGAACCAGGACGGCTGCGAGTTCGACTGCACCGGCGCCTACCGGCTGATGGTGGGCGACGCGGTCTCCTTCCGGAACGGCCTGGTCGCGGGCATCGAGCACGGGCCGGTCAACGACGAACCGGGCGATTACAGCTCCACGGCCTACTGGTACGGCGCTCCGGCCGGCCGCAGCCTGCCGGTCGGTCCGCCGCCACCGGAGGTCCCGCCGGCGCTCCCGCCGGCACCGCCGGTCCCGAGCCAGCCCCCGTCGCAACCGGCCCCGACCGCACCGCAGGACCCGGGCCAACCGACCTCCACCGGCTCGACGCCCCCGGAGTCGGGAGCGGGTGAGCCGTCGACCGGCGAGGAGGACGGCCTCCTGCAGAGCTCGAACTGATCGCTCGCGAATCGGTACCCGGATTCCGCAGGAGTCCGGGTACCGATCCGCGCTGGGACTCGAGCGCCGTGATCGAGGTCCTCCTCGCCCGGTCGGTTCGGACCCGTCAGCGGGTGGAGCTGCCGCGCGCCACCAGGTGGGCGGACAGGGTCGTGGTGGAGGTTTCCTCGCGGTCGCCGGAGATCCGGTCGAGCAGGAGGCGGGCCGCCAGCGCGCCGATGTCGTAGGCGGGCTGGGCGACGACCGACAGCGGAGGGTCGAGCAGCGTCGTCCAGGGAGCGTCGTCGAAGGCGACGACTCCGACGTCGCGGCCCGGCTTGAGCTTCAGCGCCGCTAAGGCCTCCAGCACGCCGACGGCCATCGCGCTGTTGCCGACCAGCAGCGCGTCCGGCGGATCGTTCTGCCTGAGCAGCGCGTGCGCGGCCTGCTGCGCGCCGTCGGCCTTGAACTTCGACCGCCGCACCAGCGAGGTGGAGCTGGGCAGCTTCGCCGCGCGCAGCCCGTCGCGGTAGCCGGCCAGCCGGTCGTCGGCCGTGGGCACGCCGCTGGGGCCGGTCAGGCAGCCGATGCGGCCGTAGCCCTGCCCGGCCAGGTGCAGCGTCGCGTGCTTGGCCGCCAGCCGGTTGTCGACCAGCACCGTGTCGCTCGCGCGGTCCGGGAGCGGCCGGTCCACCGCCACCACCGGCGTGCTGTGCCTGGCCAGCAGCTCGGCCGTGCCCGGGCTGCCGGTGGGCGAGAGCAGCACCCCGGCGACGCGCTCCTGCAGCGCGACGTCGACGTACTCGCGCTCCTTGTCCGGGGTGTCGTCGGAGTTGCACAGCACCAGCGAGTAGCCGGCCTCGTGCGCGACGTCCTCGACGCCTCGCGCGATCGCGGTGAAGAACGGGTTCTCCACGTCGGAGATGATCAACGCGAGCACCGCGGTTTCCTGTTTCCGCAGGTTGCGGGCGGGCCCGTTGGGTCGGTACCCGAGTTCTTCGGCTGCGGCGAGCACCCTCCCGGCGAGCTCCGGATCGACCGTCGCCTTGCCGTTGAGAGCCCGGGAGACGGTGGCCGTGGACACTCCCGCGCGGGTCGCCACGTCGCTGATCGTTGCCACGACTTCCTCCCTCACCGCTGGGCGAGTGACGGTGGGCCACCCGCCTTGACAGCCCGTATTACGCCAGAATAGCGTCCGAGAAAACGATTGCTCGCGCTGGTTCGCAAGGTCTTCCAGGCGATTCGGCCGAGCATCTGCGCACCGCCGGTTCAGCAGCAGTCAACGCCGTCTGTGAAGCGAACTTGGAGGATCTGTGGCTCGCATCGGTGTCGTCAGCATCTCGGACGGGCGTGGTCACGTGCACGCCCGCAACGCCGAGTTCATCCAGTCCAAACAGGACGCTCTGGTCGCCTCGCTGCGCGCGGCCGGCCACGAGGTCGTCGTCGGCGCCGATCTGGTCGCCACCAACTCCCTGGCCGTCTCCGTCGCCCGCGAGGTCGCGGCGGCCGACGTGGACGTCACCGTCTTCTACTACGCGGTCTGGTCGTTCCCGCACTTCACGATGCTGGCCGCGGACGCCACCCGCAGCCCGCTGGTGCTGGTGGCCAGCACCGACCCCACCGAACCGGGTCTGGTCGGGATGCTCGCCGCCGGTGGCGCGCTCGACCAGATCGGCCGCAGCCACACCCGCGCCTGGGGAGCCCCCGACGACGCCGACCTGGCCGCCAAGATCGGCGTGCACGCGCAGGCGTCGGCCGCGGTGAGCTCGCTGCACGGCTCCACCTTCGGCCGCTTCGGCGGACGCCCGATGGGCATGAACACCGCCGTGGCCAACACCGACCAGTGGATGCGCAAGTTCGGCGTCGACGTCGAGGAGATCGACCAGTACGAGCTCGTGCTGCGCGCCGAGCAGGCCGACGGCGCCGAGGCGAAGAAGGCCCGCGAGTGGATCGAGCAGCACGCGGCCGGGGTGCACTACGACGGCGACAAGCTGACCCCCGAGCTGCTGGAACGCCAGATCCGCTCCTACCTGGCGATTCGCGACATCATCGATGAGCGCGACCTGGACTTCTCCGGGATCAAGGCGCAGCCCGAGCTGACCGAGAACTTCGCGACGATGGACGTCACCGAGGCGTTCCTCAACGACCCCTACGACTGGAACGGCCCCAAGCAGCCGCACGTGTGCGCCACCGAGGCCGACATGGACGGCGCGCTGACGATGCAGCTGTTCAAGGCCATCTCCGGCACTCCGGTGCTGTTCGCCGACGTCCGGCACTACCACGCCGACCGCGACATCTGGGACCTGTGCAACTCCGGTCAGCACGCCACCTGGTACGCCGCGCGCAGCGACGACCCGGCGGAGAACCTGTCGAAGGTCAACTTCTACCCGGAGGTGTTCTTCTTCCCCGCGGGCGGCGCGTCGGTGCAGCACATCGCGGCTCCGGGGGAGATGACGCTCGGCCGCCTGACCAGGGAGAACGGTGAGTACCGACTCCAGCTGATGCTCGGCGAGTTCGAGAACTACGACGAGGCGACGAACAAGACCCTCGTCGAGAAGTCCACACCGGAGTGGCCGCACGCGTTCGCGCGGCTGGACGCGCCGGGCGAGGTGTTCCTGTCGAAGTTCGGGGCGAACCACATCCACGCCGTGCCCGGTGATCACCGGGCCGCGCTGCGGGCCGTGGCCGAACAGCTGGACATCCGCCTGGACGAGTGGAGCCGGGGGTCGGGGTCGTGAGTGCTGAAGCCGGTGCCGACCGGCTTCAGCACTCACAGGCGGTCCTGCTCGGCATCGACATCGGCACCTCCAGCTCGAAGGGGGTGCTGGTCGACGAAACGGGCAAGATCGTCGCGCGTGCGAGCCGCCCGCACCAGACCTCGCACCCGCACCCGGGTTGGGTGGAGCACGACGCGGAATCGGTGTGGTGGGCGGATTTCCTGGAGCTGACCAGGGAACTGCTGCCCGCCGCCGAGGGCTACCGGCTCGCCGGGCTGGGCGTCAGCGGCATCGGACCGGTGCTGCTGCCCGCCGACGGCAGCGGAAAACCGCTGCGCCCGGCGATCCTCTACGGCGTCGACACCCGCGCGACCGACGAGATCGCCGAGCTCACCGCCGAGCTCGGCGCCGAGGAGATCCTGCGGCGCGGCGGTTCGGCGCTGTCCAGCCAGGCGGTGGGGCCGAAGATCCGGTGGCTGGCCAAGCACGAGCCGGAGGTCTACCGGCGCACCGAGATGCTGCTGATGTGCAGCTCCTACCTGGTGCACCGGCTGACCGGGCGGTACGTGCTCGACCACCACTCGGCCAGCCAGTGCGACCCGATCTACGACCTGGAGGAGCGGGACTGGTCCGCGGACTGGGCCGCTCGCGTCGCGCCCGACCTGCCGCTGCCGGAACTGGCCTGGCCGACCGAGGTCGTCGGCCGAGTCGGAGCGGAGGCGGCGGCCGAAACCGGCTTGCCCGAAGGACTTCCGGTCACGGCGGGCACGGTCGACGCGTGGGCGGAGGCGACCAGCGTCGGCGTGCGCGCTCCAGGTGACGTGATGCTGATGTACGGGACCACGATGTTCTTCGTCGAGGTCCTCGACGAGGTCACGCCGCACCCGGCGCTGTGGGGCACCTGCGGAGCCTTCCCCGGCACCTACACGCTGGCCGCCGGCATGGCGACCTCCGGCGCCGTCACCGACTGGCTGCGCGGGCTCGTCGACGGCGACTTCGCGCAGCTCGTCTCGGAGGCCGCGACCGTCCCGGCGGGCTCGCGAGGCCTGTTGCTGCTGCCGTACTTCGCCGGGGAGCGCACGCCGATCTTCGACCCGTCGGCGCGCGGCGTGCTCGCCGGGCTGACCTTGGAGCACGGGCGTGCCGAGCTGTACCGGGCGGCGTTGGAGGGGATCTCCTTCGGCGTCCGGCACAACCTGGAGGCGATGGGGCAGGCGGGTGGCTCCGCGCGCCGGTTGGTCGCGGTCGGTGGTGGCACGCAGGGCGGGTTGTGGACGCAGATCGTCTCCGACATCACCGGCAAGGACCAGCAGATCCCCGCCGAGACGGTCGGCGCCGCCTACGGCAACGCGCTGCTGGCCGGCGTCGGCACCGGCGCCGCGGTGGACCCGGACGCCTGGAACCCGATCGTGGACACCGTCCGGCCCAACCCGGACAACACCGAGCGCTACGAGAACTACTACCGCCACTACCGGGACCTCTACGAGTCGACGACCCGCATCGCCCACTTCCTGGCCGCAGAACAACACGAAGCCGACGGAACCCCCTGACCCAGGCCTGGCCCTGGCGTCGATCCCGGCCTCGGTTCCGGAACACCCCACCAATTCCAACCCGGATTACCGCCGTACTCAGGTACCCGATTACGGCGGCAATCCGGGTCGTGCCCGAACACGGCGGTAATCAGGTCCCCGAACACGGCCGTGATCCGGTGTGTGAACACGGCGGTTTTCGGGGTTGGGGGTGCGGGGCGCGCGATCTTGTTAAGCTCACTCTTCCGGGTGACGAGGTGCGAGATCGTGGGAGGTCGCGGTGGCACGGCGTGTTCTCGCGGCCGGGTTCGCGCTGGTCGCGCTGGTGGCTGCCGGTTGCTCGCGGTCCGAAGCCGGTGTTGCGCCCGTCGAGCCGGTTCGGGACCTGGGTGCGCACCAGGTGTTCCGGCACCAGGTCTACGCCCAGCGCGACACCGGTGCGCTGCGCCTGGACCTGTACCTGCCGCCGCGCGCGGCCGTCGCGACACCGCTGGTCGTCTACGTGCACGGCGGCGGCTGGGACGCCGGCGTCCGCACCCTCGACGCCGATCCGTCAGCGCCGGAATCCCTGGCGGCGCAACGACTTCTGGAGCGCGGCTACGCCGTGGCCACGGTGGACTACCGGTTGACCGGGGTCGCGCAGTCACCCGCGCAGTTCGTCGACGTCGCCGATGCGGTGCGCTGGTTGCAGGAGAACTCCGCGCGGTGGGGGATCGACCGGAACCGGGTCGGCCTGTGGGGAGCGTCGGCCGGGGGACACCTGGTCTCGCAGCTCGGGGCGGTCGCCGGGGACCCGGCCAAGCCGGGCGGGGGCCTCACCGGAATCCGGGCGGTCGTCGACTGGTTCGGTCCGAGCGACCTCAGCGCCGAGGCGCAGCACGAGCATCCGCAGCTGCAGGACTACGCGCGCCGCGCGATCACCGGGTTGCTCGGCTGCATGCCGGTCGACTGCCCCGACGTCGCCGACGCGGCCAGCCCGGGCCGCAACATCTCCGGCGACGAACCGCCGTTCCTGATCCAGCAGGGCACCGCCGACTCGCTGGTGCCGCTGGACCAGAGCCTCGACTTCGCCGCGGCGCTGCGCAGCCGGGGCGTGATCGCCGAGATGCACCCCTACCAGGGGCTCGACCACGGCTTCGGCAAAGGCCCGCAGACCACGCTCGTCGTCGACACCCTCGACGCGTTCGTGCGCACGCACGTGTAGCCGTTGTTCAGTTCTGGGTGACGTCGGCTCCGTTGAGGGACGCGTCGTCCTCCCGGCGGATCTCCGCGATGTCGCCCGAGCCCGCCGTCCCGGCGAGCGGCTGGACCGAGTTGCGGAACGTCTCCAGGGCGTCGAGCTCCCGGCGCCGGGCCGAGACGAAGCGCTGCAGGTGGGTGCTGGAGAGGTTGACCGCGTCCACCGCGTTGGACGCCGCGCGCTGCGAGCGGACCGCCTGACTGCGGACCTGCTCGATGTCCTCGGCGAGGGTGCGCTCGGTCGAGGCGAACATCGCCGCCGAGGCCAGCACCGCGAAACCGGTGGGGCCGCACAGGAAGACCCGCTTGCCCAGCAGCCACGACAGCAGCTGCGGGTCGGTGTCCAGCGCCGCGACGACGGCGGCGTCGGAGGGCACGAACATGATCGATCCGTAGATCGCGTCCGCCCAGCGCTGGTAGCCCTTGCTCGCCAGCTCGGTCGCGCGGGAGCGGATGTTGCGCACGTGGACCCGCAGGGCGTCGGCGCGCTCCTCGGCGTTGTCGGTCTCCATCGCCTCGGCCCACACGGCGAGGCTGGCCTTGGAATCCACCGGCACCTGCCGGCCGCCGCCGACTTCGAGCACCATGTCCGGGCGTGCCGCGCCACCGCCTGCCAGGTCGGTCTGCAGGGTGAAGTGGATCCCCTCCCGCAGTCCCAGCGACCGCGCCGTCTCCACCAGGACCTGCTCGCCCAGCTCGCCGCGACCCGTGATCGAGGCGAACGCGACCTCGTAGCGGCGCAGCGCCGCCTGCTGCGCGGTGCTGCGGGCCCGCTCGGCCTCGACCATCCGCATCGCCTCGTCGGCGCGGCGCGCGCTGTCGCTGTAGAGCCGCCAGATCAGCAACAACGCCGCCGCGACCAGCAGGATCAGCACGACGACGAACCCGACCAGAACTCCAGTCCCCACACGACCTCCATCCGCGAGACGTTCCCCGCATCATCCAAGACGCCTCCGACAAGATCACCCGAGGCGCGCAGGCCGTTCGAACTTCGCGCGAAATTCGAACGGCTCACCCTGGCGGGGGGATTGATCGCGTCTGGTGAACATCGGATCACGCTGTGGTGCGACACGCCGAAGTGGCCTGGGGGGTCGAGCGGCGTTGATCGGGGCGCCGCTAGCTTGGGTGCCATGCGGGTACTGCACACCTCGGACTGGCACGTGGGCCGGACGTTCCACGGCCGTGACCTGCTCGGAGATCAAGAAGCCGTGCTCGGCGGACTGGCCGAGCTGGTGACCGAGGAGCAGGTCGACGTCGTGGTGGTCGCCGGCGATCTCTACGACCGCGCGGTGCCCTCCGGCGAGGCCGTGCAGACCTGCGTGCGCGTGCTCTCGCGCCTCCGCGAGACCGGAGCGCAGTTGGTGATCACCTCCGGCAACCACGACTCCGCGCCCCGGGTCGGCGCTTTCGCCGAGTTCGCCGCCGCGGGAGGTCTGCACCTGCGCACCCGCATCGACCGGCTGCACGAGCCGGTGCTGATCGACGACGAGCACGGCCCGGTCGCCTTCTACGGCATCCCGTACCTCGAACCCGACCCCGCCAAGCACGCGCTCAAGGCCAGCGCTGATGCGCCGGGCGCGAGCGCGGAGATCGAAAGCCGCGGCCACACCGCGGTTCTCACCGAGGCGATGAACCGCATCCGCGCCGACCTCGCCGACCGTCCACAAGGGACTCGGTCGGTGGTGCTGGCGCACGCCTTCGTCACCGGCGGAGAGGGAAGCGAGTCCGAGCGCACCATCGCCGTCGGCGGCGTCGAGCAGGTGCCGGGCTCGGTGTTCGACGGCGTCGACTACGTCGCGCTCGGCCACCTGCACGGTCCGCAGACCCTCGACGAGCACGTGCGCTACTCCGGCAGCCCGCTGGCCTACTCGTTCTCCGAGGCCAGGCACGACAAATCGGTGTGGCTGGTCGACCTCGGCGCCGACGGGCTCACCGAGGTGCGACGCCGCGAGCTGCCGGTCCCGCGCCGGTTGGCCACCGTCGAGGGCGAGCTCGAAGACCTGCTGGCCGGCCCCGAGCACGCCGAGGTCGAGGACTGCTACGTCTCGGCTACGCTGACCGACGAGGTCCGCCCGCTGGAGGCCATGCGCCGTCTGCAGGAGCGCTTCCCGCACGCGGTGCACCTGGAGTGGCGACCGGCGGCGGGCAAGGCCACCGCGCCGCTGCGCTACGCCGAGATCGTCCGGGGTCGCGACGACAACTCGCTGGCCGCCCGGTTCGTCGAGGACTGCCGGGGAGCCGAACCCAACGATTCCGAGCGCGTGCTGCTCGACCAGGCGCTGCACGCGGTCACCACCGCCGAGGGGGCCGAATGAGGCTGCACAGCCTGGAAGTCACCGCCTTCGGCCCGTACCGCGACCACCAGGTCGTGGACTTCGACCGGCTCGGCGCCGACGGGTTGTTCCTGCTGCACGGCGACACCGGTGCCGGCAAGACCACGCTGCTCGACGCCATCGCCTTCGCCCTCTACGGCGCCGTGCCGGGAGCGCGCAACGACGCCAAGCGGCTGCGCTGCGACACCGCCGCCGACGAGGTCAACACCAGCGTCGTGCTGGAGCTGACGATCCAGGGCCAACGCTTGCGGCTGGAACGCAGCCCGGAGTACCAGCGCCCGAAGAAGCGCGGCGAGGGCTACACGACCCAGCAGGCCAAGGCGTCGCTGATCTGGATCGGCGGGACGCCGGACGAGCAGCCGCGGGAGGGTCTGACCCGCATCGACGAGGTCGGCCGCACGGTGCAGCGGCTGCTGGGCATGAGCGTCGAGCAGTTCTTCCAGGTCGTGATGCTGCCGCAGGGCGAGTTCGCGAAGTTCCTGCGCGCCGACACCGGTGAACGCGAGAAGCTGCTGGAGCGGCTGTTCGGCACCGAGCGGTTCGGCCAGGTCGAGAACTGGTTCATCGACCGCCGTCGCGAGCGCCGCCGCGAGGTCGAAGCGCAGTCGCAGCAGGTCCGCGAGCTCAACGCCCGCATCTCGCAGGTGTCCGGCGCTCCGCAGACCTCCGAGGTGGGCGACGAGAACTGGCTGGAGGACATCGAGAAGCAGGCCCTGCGCGACCTGGAGAGCACCGGCGCCGAGCACACCCGTCTCCGCCGCGAACGCGACCAGGCCGAAGCGGCGCTGACCGAGCGCCGCGAGCTCGCGGAGAAGGTCCGCCGCGTCCGGCAGGCCAACGCCACGCTCGCCGAGATCGACGCCAAGCAGGCCGAGCACGACGCTTGGCGTGCCGAGCGCGCCGCCGCCACCCGCGCGATCCCGGTGATCTCCTCGCGCCGTGCCGCCGACCGCGCCGAGCAGGAGCGCGACCGCGCGCACACCGAGGTCACCACCTGGGCCGACCGCTGCGAGGTCGACGCCGCGATTCCGCTCGACGAGCTGCGCAGCCGCGCGGGCGCCGAGCGCGAGCGGGCGGGTGCCCTGGCGCAGCTGATTCCCGAAGCGCAACAACAGGAATCCGACCAGCGCAAGCTCGCGGAACTGGCCACCGCGATCACGGCGGGCGAGAAGCGCGAGACCGAACTCGTCGCCCAGCGCGACGGCCTGCCGGATCGCATCACCGAGGCCCGCACGCGCGTCGACGAGGCCAAGCACGCCGAAGTGCGCCTGGAAACCGTGCGCACCCGGGGCACCGAGGTCGCCGCCCTGCTGACCACCGCGCGCGAGATCCCCGCTGCGCAGCGGGAACTGGAATCGGCGAAGGCCCGCGCGCAGCAGGCCGTCGACGCCCACCAGCAGGACCGCGACCGGTTGCAGGACCTGCGTTCCCGGCGCCTGGCGGGCATGGCCGCCGAACTCGCCACCCGGCTCGCCGACGGCGAACCGTGCCCGGTCTGCGGCTCCGCCGACCATCCCGAGCCCAAGCGCCCGGTCGACGACCAGGTGCGCGCCGAGGACGAGGAAGCCGCCCAGGCCGCCGAGCAGCGAGCCCAGGCCGAGCGGGAACGCGCCACGACCGCCGCCCAGCAGGCCGAGCAGAAGGTCGGCCACCTGCGCGAACGCCTCGGTGGGCACACCGAGTCCGAGCTGGCCGACGAGCTGGAGCAGCTGCGCGCCGAGCAGAACCGGCTGAGCGAGACCGCCGCCGACCTCGGCCGGCGCGAGACCGAGCTGGCCGAGCTGGGGTCGGCCACCGACGAGCTCGGCGAGCAGATCTCCGCGCTGCGCACCAGGATCGCCGCCTCGCGAAGCGAGAAAACCACGCTCACCAAGGCGATCGAGGATCGCGAGGGCCGGTTGCGGGACGGGCGAGGCGATTTCGACAGCATCGCCGACCGCCGCACGCACCTGCTCGACCTCGCCGACAGGCTGGAAAAGCTGATCGCCGCCCGCACCGCCCGCGACGACGTCGAACAGCGGCTCGCCGAAGCGCGCACCGCGCTCGCCGAAGCCGCCACCGCAGCGGATTTCGCGAGCGTCGACGAAGCCCTGGCCGCCGAGCGGGACGACCAGCGCCTCGCCGAGCTGGACGAGGCGCTGGCCGAGGTCGACCGCCGCGCCGCGGGCGCGCGGGACGCGCTGGCCGGCGCCGAGCTGTTCGGCGTCGACCCGGACACCGAGGTCGGCCTGGAGCGGGCGTCGGAGGCGGCGACCGTGGCCCGCGAGGCCGCCGAGCGCGCGGCGGCGCTGGCCCACCGCTCCGAGCAGCGGCACGCCGAGCTCGCCGACCTCGGCGAACGACTCCGCTCGGCGTGGGCGCAGCTGGGTCCGGCGATGGCCGAGCACGCCGAGCTGGAGGCCCTGGCGGACGTGGTCAACGGGCGGGGTCAGAACGCGCGCAAGATGTCGTTGCGCGCCTACGTCCTGGCGGCCCGGTTGGAGGAGGTCGCGGTCGCGGCGACCCGCCGCCTGCAGCGGATGAGCGACGGCCGCTACTCGTTCGTGCACTCCGACGCGGCCGGTGCTCGCGGCACGCGCGGCGGCCTGGGCCTGGACGTCCTCGACGACTACTCGGGCAAGGTCCGCCCGGCCAAGACCCTCTCCGGCGGCGAATCGTTCCTGGCGTCGCTGTCGCTGGCGCTGGGCCTGGCCGACGTGGTCGCGGCCGAGACCGGTGGCGCGCTGCTGGACACGCTGTTCATCGACGAGGGCTTCGGCACGCTCGACGCGGACACGCTGGACCTGGTCATGGACACCCTCGACGAACTCCGCGCAGGTGGCAGGGTCGTCGGCCTGGTCTCGCACGTCGAGGAGATGCGCCAGCGCATCGCCGTCAGACTCAGGGTCCGAAAGTCCCGCCACGGCTCAAGCCTGGAGCTGTCGACGTCCTAGGCCTGCGGCGAGCACGCCGCGACGCCGCGCATCGACGTGCTCAAGGAGCGGCGCGCGGAGTCCGCGGAGCCGCTCAGGTTCCCCCACCCGCACCGCCACGCACGACGAGTCGACGGAGGAAGAACCTAGGAGTTGCGGCGTTCGTGTTCGAGGAGCCACTTCTTGCGGTCGGAGCCCCAGCGGAACTCGCCCACCGATCCGTCGCTGCGGACGATGCGGTGGCAGGGCACGAACAGCGCCGCGGCGTTGCGCGAGCACGCCGTCGCCGCCGCCCGGACCGCGCGGGGTTTCCCGGTGAGACCGGCGAATTCGGAGTAGCTGAACAGCTTTCCGGGGCTGACGGTGCGCAGCACCTTCCACGCGTGCTGCAGGTACGGACCGGAGTGCTGGCTGACCGGGATGTCGTCGATGGCCTCCAGATCACCCTCGTGGTAGGCGGTGATCGCCTTGGTCACGGGGCCGAGGTCGTCGACCTGCACCAACTCCTCGAACATCAGCGACGGCGCGACCTGCGGCAGCAGGTCATCGGTCCAGGCCGTCCAGCCGGAGGCGAGCACGACGCCGTCGGTGTCGACCACCGCGCAGAACGGTCCCGCCGGAGTTTCCGCAGTGGACCACTTGATCACGATTTCTCCCAGAGTTCGAAGGGTTCCTGCCGTGGCACCGGGCCGCTGCTCGCGGCCTCCCACAGCAGCACACCGGCGTAGGAGCGCCACGGGCTCCAACGCCTGGCGTGCGCGGACAGTGCGGCGGGTTCTTCGGGGATTCCTAGCAGCCCCGCACCCCGCCTCAAGGCGAGATCACCGGAAAGGAGCACATCGGGGGCCCCGAGCACCCGCATCACCACGTAGCTCGACGTCCACGGGCCCACGCCCCGGATGCGCTCCAGGTCGTCGCGCAGCTCCGCCTCGTCGCGCCCGGGGTGCAGCGCGAGCCGCCCCTCGGCGACGGCGGCCGCCACGTCCCGGACGGTTTCCGCACGTCGCCGGGGTCCCGGCAGCGCGGCGGCCGCGTGCTCGGCGAGCACCTCGGCGGTGGGGAAGAGCCTGGTCACCCCGCCTTCGGGGTGCGGCAGCTCGTCGCCGAGCTCGGTGACGAGCCGTTCGGTGGTCGAGCGCGCGGCGGCGACCGAGATCTGCTGGCCGATCACCGCGCGCACCACGATCTCCAGTCCGTCCACCGCCCCCGGCACGCGGGCCCCGGGGGAGCGCGCGACGGAGTCCCGCAGCAGAGGGTCGGAGCCGAGCGCCTCGCCGACCGCGACCGGATCGGCGTCGAGGTCGAGCAGCCGGCGGAGCCTGGCCACCGCGCCGCCCAGGTCCCGCAGGTCGGAGAGCCGCAGCGTGCAGGCGACGTGCTTGTCGGCAGCGCGCAGCGTCGCGATGCCGGTGCCGTGCGGGAGTCGCAGCGACCGCGAGTAGCAGCCGTTCCCGGACTCCTCCATCCCGGTCAGCGCCCGGCGGGCCAGGAACCGCAGCGCACCGGCGATGTCGCAGGGCGCGCGGAACGGCAGCCGCAGCTGCACGGTCCCCGCTCCGCTGGGCGCACCGCGCTTCTGCCCGCGCAGTTCGGTGGGCGTGCGGCCGAAGATCTCCCGCATCGTGTCGTTGAACTGCCGGAGGCTCGCGAAGCCGGCCGCGAACGCGACGTCGCTGAAGGAGATGTCGGTCGTCTCGATCAGCACCCGCGCAGAGTGCGCGCGGTTCGCCCGCGCCAGCCCCAGCGGGCCCGCGCCGAGCTCCGAGGTGAGCACCCTGGTCAGGTGCCGCTCGGAGTAGCCGAGCTTGTCGGCCAGCCCCTGCACCCCGCAGCGGTCGACGACTCCGTCGCTGATCAGCCGCATCGCGCGCCCGGCGAGGTCGGCCCGCAGATCCCACTCGGGGGATCCGGGGACGGCGTCGGGCAGGCAGCGGCGGCACGCCCGGTACCCGGCGGCCTGCGCGGCGGCAGCGGTCGGGTAGAACTCGCTGTTGCTGCGCTTGGGCGTGCGGGCCGGGCAGGACGGGCGGCAGTAGATCCCGGTCGACCGCACGGCGTGGATGAAGCAGCCGTCGAACCGCGCGTCACGCGCGGCCACGGCCCTGAACGCATCCTCTGTTCCCACCAGCACGACCTCGATGTTCCCAGCGCGGGGGAGCGGTTACTAGCGGGAATCGGACACGACGGGGACGACCGGGCCCGATGGTCCGGGAGCGGAACGCCTAAACTCCCAAGGCGTGAGTCTCACCCTCGGAATCGTCGGTCTGCCCAACGTCGGCAAGTCCACCATGTTCAACGCGCTGACCAGCAACGACGCGCTCGCGGCGAACTACCCGTTCGCCACCATCGAGCCCAACGTCGGCGTGGTGCCGTTGCCGGACGCCCGGCTGGACAAGCTGGCCGAGGTGTTCGGCTCCGCCAAGACGGTGCACGCCACCGTGTCGTTCGTCGACATCGCGGGCCTGGTCAAGGGTGCTTCCGAGGGCCAGGGCCTGGGCAACAAGTTCCTCGCCAACATCCGCGAGGCCGACGCGATCTGCCAGGTCATCCGCGTCTTCGACGACCCCGACGTGGTGCACGTCGACGGCCGCGTCGACCCGTCCAGCGACATCGAGACGATCAACACCGAGCTGATCATCGCCGACATGCAGACGCTGGAGAAGGCGCTGCCGCGGATGGAGAAGGAAGCGCGGACGAACAAGGACAAGCGTCCCGCGCTGGAGGCCGTCAAGAAGGCGCAGACGATCCTGGAGGACGGCAAGACGCTGTTCGCCGCGGGCATCGGCAAGGACGACCCCGACCTGCGGGACCTCAACCTGCTGACCACCAAGCCGTTCCTGTACGTGTTCAACGCGGACGAGGGCGTGCTGGCCGACGAGGCCAAGCAGAAGGAGCTGCGCGAGCTGGTCGCCCCGGCCGACGCGGTGTTCCTGGACGCCAAGGTCGAAGCCGAGCTCATGGAGCTCGACGAGGAGTCGCAGCGGGAGCTGCTGGAGTCCATCGGCCAGGACGAGCCGGGCCTCAACGCCCTGGCCCGCGCCGGCTTCCACACGCTCGGCCTGCAGACCTACCTCACGGCAGGCCCCAAGGAGGCCCGCGCCTGGACGATCCCGCAGGGCGCGACCGCCCCGCAGGCCGCAGGCGTGATCCACACCGACTTCGAGCGCGGCTTCATCAAGGCCGAGGTCGTCTCCTACGACGACCTCATCGCCGCGGGCTCCATGGCCGACGCCAAGTCCGCCGGCAAGGTCCGCATGGAGGGCAAGGACTACACCATGGTCGACGGGGACGTCGTCGAATTCCGCTTCAACGTCTAGTTTGCGCCGTTTTTGCAGGTGAGGGCCATCTGGCGCAACGGCGTTCGTCAGTCGTTCGTCAGCCGTCAGTACGTACGATCGGCCCGTCCTTGCCAACGACGAAGGCCCGGGCCCGCACTCCAGGCATGGAGGTCGGACCCGGGCCGCTCTGCGAGCCGTGGTTCGAGCGGGCACTGGCGCCCCATCAGGAGGCTCCTCGTCACCTCGCTCGGTCACCTGCTTGCTCCTCAGGACTTCGCCGATCAATCCAGCCGCCGCATTCCGCGTGCGGTCCTCCGCGCTCGGCCGCAGGTGGGCGTAGGTGTTCAATGTGATCGTGGCGCTGGAATGGCCAAGAGCCCGCTGAACCGTCACGACATCGCAGCGAGCAGATCAGGCCGGAAGCGTAGAAATGACGTAGGTCATGAAGCCGCACGTCCTCGCACTTCGCTGCCTTACATCGGCTGCGGTTCGGTCGTGGCTGCTCTGTCCTCACCCCATCGACCTCCACAAGGGCTATCAGCCCGCGTCAAGGGGGCAAGCTTGATGCCGGCATGTCCCGTCGGGCTCCGCGGTCGCCCCCTTGGCACGAGCTGATGAGGGCTACGCCAGGTCGACGGGGTGAGGACAGAGGCCCTCCCTTGCGGGTGACATCCTCAAGATCGGCACCACGTCCTACCGACTCGCACGCCAGGTCGGCGACTGCGCACTGAGTCGACACTGTCGGTGGGCGCTGATTGCCTAGCCGAATGTTCGAAACTCCCGACGAGCTCCACAGCCTCCAAGCCCTGCTCGACACATCTCGGGCTGGCTCTAGCAGCCACCTCAAATCAATTGTCCGGCCAGGAGAAAGCACCTTGGACGCCGAGCAGGTTGTCCGAGTCTGCCAAGGCATGTGCACCCTGGCCATCGCCACAGTCAGCCGGCGTGGTGAGCCACGCATCAGCGGCGCTGATGGGCACCTCCTGCACGGCCGTTGGATCGTCGGCACCCACCGCCAGGCCGCTAAAGCCCGTCACCTCGCGGCGCGGCCCGGCATCAGCGCGACCTTCATGCGCGGCGAGCAGCTCGGCATTTTTACGCATGGACACGCCGTTCCGCTGAACCCCGAGGGGACGAGCAGCGACCCGACTTGGCCGACCGTCCGCGACTACCTCCTCAACCACTACGACGGCGACGGCGACGAACCGTTCTGGGACGAGAGCGTGTGGTATCGCATCGACCCCAGCTGGATGGTCGCCTACAGCGCCGACCCGGTCGGGCTGCTCGACCAACAACAGTCAGACTGAAGGGCGTCAGCTGAGAACAGGATGCAGCGATGACCGGCCATCCCCGCTTAGCAAATGACACGCGATCATCCGCACGCAAGTCTCGTCCCAGCGAACGCTGTACGGCCACGTTGATCAGCTTGCAGGCGCAGCGGCTCATTCGTCAGGCGTTCGTCGGGGCAGCGAAAAACGCCGCAAAACGTCGAGAAGTCAAGAGCATCGTCTTGCCAGGTCAGGCAAGGTTTCGTGCTGGAAGCCGCAGGCCCGGACCGGATCGGTCCGGACCTGCGGTGTCTGGGCGGCCGAGTGGCTGATCTTGGGGGAAACGCCTGTTTTCGGCCGTGAGTTGCTCTAGCGTTCTGCCGAGAACGGTGGTGTGCCATCGGTTCTGGCTGGACGGGGGTGATGGGCGTTGCCGGGGGACGACGACGGCGAGCGGTCGGGGTCGAAGAATTCGGACACGCCCAGGTGGGTCGCGAACATCGGAGCCGTCGGCTCGGTGGTGGCCCTCCTCGGCTTCCTGGGGTTCGCCAACATCGGACAGCTGGGCAACGCGCTCGACGACGTTCTGGGAGGTAGTGCCTCCTCGTCCGCTGAGCCGTCGAGAGCCTCGGTGACCAGCGAGGACGACGAGCCGAGCGCCACCTACAGGCCGACGCGCACCTACACCACCAAGCCGACGAGGACCGCATCGCCGGACGAGAAGGCGACCGACGAAACCCCGTTCACGACCGCTGCGCTGCTGCCCGACGACTTCGAGGACGATCGCGGGGTCGGCTACACCCGCGTCGCGTCGGGCGTGCACGGCTGCACGGACGCCTCCCACATGTCCGGCAACGTCCGGCGAGTGCTGAGCGGCTACGACTGCGATCTGACCGTCACCGGGAACTACCTGAAATCCGGCGACGTCTCGGAGGACGCCGACGTGCTCGTGTCGGTCCAGGTCATCCGCTTCGACGACACCTCGACCGCGAAGGCGGTCAAGGAGCGCATCGTCGCCGGAGGCTCGTGGGACTTCGGCATCTGGTGTCCGAACGAGGGGCGCGGAAGCGGCGCCTGCGACGGCTACGAGCGGGCGCGGACCGAGAGCTACGTCAGCTACGACCACCGGTACGTGGTCCACGCCGTCGCCCTGTACGTGAACTTGAGCTCGTCTCCCAGCACGGAGACCGCCACCGACGCGGCGGCCGATGCGGCCGTGACCGAGATCGGCCCGGAGAACCACACCGGCGACTGAGCCGAGCCCATCGCTGACCGAGGTGGTTGCTGAGGGGGCTACGACTTCTTCGGGGTGACGAACGTTCCTTTTCCGGAGAGGACCTTGAGCAGGCCTTCGTCCCGCAGTGCGTTCACCGCTTTGATCGCGGTCAGGCGGGCGACGCCGTAGATCTCGCCGAGTTCGGGGCCGCTGGGGAGCCTGGACCCGGCTGAGAGCTCACCGGATTCGATATCGGCGCGGAGGTCATCGGCGATCTGCTGCCAGACGTACTCGGGCGACTCGTGGTCGACACGATCAGCGCGGCTCTCCCAACTCATACCGCGACGTTAACCCTATAGAGCTAACTAGGCCGCGCCGATACTAGCTCTAGCTATCTGCTGCTATCTATTATTCGGTCATGCCAGCTATCGCGGTGGGCGGGTTCATGATCGACCTGGAGCTCGCGGTTCTCGACGACCGCGAGTGGTGGACGTGCCCGGTCGGTGGCCTGCGCTGCGGGCGTGTTCTCGTCGACCTCGACACGCTGGGCCTCGACGCCATGACCTGCCATGTCGAGATCGCCCATCCGCACGTGCTCGCGGCCTGGCGGAGCCGACGTCGCCACTTCGCCGGTGTGTGACCAGCAGCGCAGCGTCGCCGATTGGCTGCGGCTGGACGAGGAGGTCGACTTCGCGCCCGCTGGTGGGTCGTCAACTCGCGGGAATCCTGAGCGGGGAGGTCAGCAGTTCGTCGAGGGGGATGGGTCTGCTCAGGTAGTAGCCCTGGACGTGGTCGCAGCCGATGGTGCGGAGGAGGTCGAGCTGGTGGGCCGTTTCGACGCCTTCGGCCACGACGTCGAGGCCGATCGCGTGGGCCATGGTGACGATGCTGGTGACGATGACCCGGAGCTCATCCGATTCGCTCAGGTCGGTGATGAACGAGCGGTCGATCTTGAGGGTGTCCAGCGGGAGCCTTCGGATCTGGGCCAAGGACGAGTAGCCGGTGCCGAAGTCGTCGATCGCCAGTGACACGCCCAGCCCCCGCAAGGTCTCCAGCGCGCGCGCTGCCGCAGCCGGGTCCTGCATGATCGCCTCCTCGGTGATCTCCAGGCACAGGGCGCGGGCCGGCAGGCCCGAATCGGCGAGGGCGCGCTCCACGAGGCCGGGCAGACCGGGATCGTCGAGCTGGCGTGGCGAGAGGTTCGCGTTGAGGGTCAGGTCGAGGTGATGTCGCTCCCGCTCGACGGCGAGTTGGTGGGTCGCCGAGCGCAGCATGTGCGCGCCGATGGAGTTGATCAGGTTGCTTTCCTCGGCCACCGGGATGAACTCGGCGGGTGAGATCGGTCCGTGGACCGGGTGGTGCCACCGCAGCAGTCCCTCCACGGCCACCGTGCGGTCGGTGCGCAGGTCGGCGACGGGCTGGTAGGCGACCCAGAGCTGGTTCCGTCCCACGGCGTGGCGGAGGTCCTGCTCCAGATCCATGTGCCGCTGCACGCGTTTGCGCAGCTCCACGTCGAAGAACGCGTGGCGCCCACCCCCTCGGGTCTTGGCCCGGTACATCGCCACATCGGCATCGCGCAGGAGGTCCTGCCCGGACCGGTCGTCACCGGGCCGCACCACGACCACCCCGATGCTGCCGTTGATGTGGAGCTCCCTGCCCTCCATGCGGATCGGCTCGGTCAGGGCGTCGAGCAGGCGCGTGCAGCGCTCGGCGAGTGCGCGGTGATCGCTCTCGCCGTTGACGAGGACCACGAACTCGTCCCCGCCCAGGCGGCCGACCAGGCCGTTCGAGGGTGCCGCGCGCACCAGCCGCTGCCCGGCGTGGCTCAGGACGGCGTCACCGACGCCGTGCCCGAGGGAATCGTTGATGAGCTTGAAGTTGTCGAGGTCGAGGAACAGCACGGCCATCGGCTGCTCCTGGTGGAGCGACTGCTCCAGGTGCCGGAGCACCAGCGTGCGGTTGGCCAGGCCGGTCAGCGGGTCGTGCGTGGCCTCGTGCTCCAAGCGGTTCTGGGCCGCGCGCCGCTCGGTGATGTCGGTGAAGGACGCGACGACCTTGGACGGCGTTCCCGTCGCGGTGTTCAGCGGGCGAGAGGTGACCGCCAGCCAGACGGTGCGACCGTCCGTTCGGTCGAGGCGGATCACCTGGGAGTCCAACAGGGGTGCGCGATCTTCCAGTCGCAGCGCGCACCCGGATTCCTCGAACAGACGCCAGGAGACGAGCGCAGAACCGACGATCTGCGATTCGCGCGTGCCGAGGATGCGCTGGGCGGCGGGGTTGGCCGATTCGACGATGCCTGCCGAGTCGAGCACGACGACGCCTTCGTCGAGCGTGTCGACCACGGTGGCGAAGTCCTGCTCCGCCCGGTGCCGCTCGGCCTTCTCGTGGCGAGTCAGCTCCTGCTGCATCCGCGCGATGTGGCGGGTTTCGCTCACGATGCGCGCCCGCATCGCCTCCACCGCACGCGCGACCGCGGCCAGCTCGGGCGGCCCGGACTCGTGAACGGGGCGGTCGAGGTCGCCCTCCGACACCTGGTTGACCTGCGACACGAGCGTGCGCAGCGGGCGGGTGAGGGAGTTGCGGAGCAGCAGGATCGCCGTTGCCCAGGAGATGAGGCCGACCAGGGCCAGCGCCAGCGTCAGCCAGTTCGCGGCCGTGCGCGCCGCCGCGGCCCGGGCCTCTTCCGCCGCTTCGAGCGAGTCGACCCGGGTGCGCAGCTCCCTCAGCTTGCCGCGCAACGCGGCCACGTGCTGCTGCTCGGCCTGCTTCTCGGATGGCGAGAGGTTCAGCGGTCCCGGGCTGCGGCTGCGCGCGATCAGCGGCTCGACGGAGTCCTTCCGCCACTCCTGCGCGGCGACGTTGACCTGGTTCAGCAGGTCCTGCACCTCGGGGTCGTCGGCGAGTCGACGCCCCACGGTCCGGTGGAACTGGGCGGCGTTGGCCTGGTCGGCCGCGTAGGCCTGGAGGTAGGCCGGGTCATCGGTCAGCAGGAACGCCTGCAGGCGATTCTCCTGCTGGGCGTAGGTCGTGACCAGGTTGGCGGTGCCGTTCTGCGCGGGCACGACATTGGTGATCAGCTTCGCCGTCGAGTCCTCGACCCGCTGCCGCAGGGCGAACATGCCGCCGGTGATCACCACGGTCACCACCAGCAGGGCCCCGACGAGCGCGTAGAGGCGTCCCAGCAGGGAGAACCGTCCTCGCCGTCGTGGAGCCATCCCACGAGTATGCGAGACCGGCGCGCACCGCACTGCCCAGGCGAAGCCGCAGGTCACGCCGTCGTGGGCAAGTCGGCCACGGTGTCGGGGAAGACCTGTCGAACACTCGGCCAGGCCTTCGCCTCCTGCCGGATCACGCCGAGGGGCGCCAGAGAAGATACTACCGCTGGTGTTACTATCATTGACGGTAGTAACTTTGGTGGTAGTGATTCCGGAGGCGGCGCGCATGGTGGACTTCGTCGGTCGGCGGGACGAGCTGGCGACGTTGGAGCGCGATCTTCAGAAGATCACTTCTGGTGTCGGCGGCGAACGACCCGGCAGGTGCGTGCTGTTGCGCGGTCGGCGCCGCGTGGGCAAATCACGCCTGGTCGAGCGCTTCGCGGAGCGTTCCGGGGTGCCCTTCCTGTTCTACGCCGCAACCGGCGCGTCTCCCGAGGCCGATCTGATCCGCCTCGCCCGGGACGCTCAGGTGTCGAACCTCCCGCTGGCTCACCTGATGTCGGCCGCGCGGCCTCGCAACTGGGACGCCGCCTTCGACGTGCTCGCGGCCGCGCTGCCCGCGGACCAGCCGAGCGTCGTGGTCATCGACGAGGTGCCGTACCTCATGGACGCCGATGGCGCTTTCGAAGGGATGCTGCAGCGGGCCTGGGACCGGGCGCTGGAGGCCAAACCCGTGCTGCTGATCCTCATCGGCTCCGACCTGTCGATGATGGAGGCGCTGAACAGCTACGGCCGTCCCTTCCACCAGCGCGGACGGGAGATGGTGCTGGGTCCGCTGAACCCCGCAGAAGTCGGCCGCATGCTGGACCTGGAGCCGGCGGAAGCGCTCGACGCCGCGCTGGTCACCGGCGGACTGCCGCTGATCTGCGCTGACTGGCCGCGCGGCGCAGGCCTGTGCGACTTCCTCGAAGAGGCGTTGAACGATCCCGTATCGCCGCTGTTGGTGTCGGCGGAGCGGTCGCTGGCTGCGGAGTTCCCGCCGAACGCTCAGCCGCGCAGCGTCCTGTCGGCGATCGGCAGCGGGGAGCGGACCTTCACCAACATCGCACGAGCGGCCGGAGGGATCGGAGGGACGTCGCTGCAGCGGTCCCTGGAAACGCTCCTCGAAAAGCGGGTGGTCGCCGCCGAACTACCCCTGTCGACGCGTCCGTCGAAGGAGCGGCGGTACCGGGTGACGGACTCGTACCTGCGGTTCTGGCTGCACCTCGTCGGCCCGTTCATCGAGGAGATCGAGCGGGGGCGCGGCGATCTGACCCTGGCCCGGATCCGGGAGAACTGGACCAGCTGGCGTGGGCGGGCGATCGAGCCCGTCATCCGCGAAGCGCTCGCTCGGACGTTGCCCGACGACAAGCTGCCGGAAGCGCCTGCGGTGGGCGGGTACTGGACCCGCAGCAACAACGTCGAGATCGACATCGTCGGGGCGGACCGAGCTCCCATCGCCAAGGAACTGCGCTTCGTCGGTTCCATCAAGTGGCTGGAGCAGTCCCCCTTCGACCAGCACGACCTGGTCGCCCTCCACCGCCACCGCGCAGCTCTCACCGACGAACCGGTGCCCGTCGTGGCCGTCACGCGCAACGGTGCGGACTGCTCAGGTCTTGACGCCGTCTACGGGCCGGCCGACCTGCTCGACGCCTGGCCGCTGTAGGCGCTCTGCTCCTTCTGGGTTGAGCGGAATCGGGGGAGGGTTCGGCGTACATCTACTCAGCTCGGAGACGTTCTTCAACGCTGCTGAATAACCCCTGCTGACCTGCAGCATCGTGGTGGAACGACAGTCGGGTCGGGGAGTGGTGATGATCGAGGAGAACCGGAGGATCGGCAGGCCCATGTGCCGTTCGGCGAACTTCGCCGTGGTGCTGAGGGAAGCCCAGTGGGAGCTCGACCGGGTGGCCTTCCGGCTGCCCAGGGGTGAGGTCTCCCGGAGCGAACGACGGAGACTGGCCGACGTGCTGACCGAACTGGCCGACCACCTCCGCGACTACGAGGGCTGACCGGCGGCCGGGTGAACCCCGGACCTTTCGGGGTTCCGTCCGACCGCGGGACTGCTAGCGTCGGACGGGTGAGTCCGGTACTCGTGATCGGCGCGGGCGTGCACGGCCTGACCTGCGGGGTCGTGCTGGCCGAAGCGGGTCGGCACGTGCGGATCCGCACCGCGGAGCGGCCCCGCGAGACGACCTCGGCGGTCGCCGGGGCGATGTGGGGCCCGGCTCGGCTCAAACCACCGGAGCGAGTCCTGTACTGGGCCACCCTCTCGCACGCCGAGTTCACGGCGCTGGCGCGCGACGAGGACTCCGGCGTGCACCTGGCCGCCGGCCGGATGGCGGCGCGGATCGACCTCGGCGACGTCGTCCCGCCGGAAACCAAACTGATCCCCGACCTGCATCGATGCGACGAGCAGGAGTTGCCCGAGGGCTTCGTCTGGGGATACCGGGGAACCGTCCCGCTGATCGACATGCCCCGCTATCTCGACTACCTCCTGGCCCGGTTCCAGGCGGCAGGCGGCGAGATCCTGCTGGCGTCCGTGTCGTCGCTGGCCGACGCCGTCGCCGAATCGGACACCGTCGTCAACTGCACCGGCGTCGGGGCGCACGAACTCGTCGGCGACCCCGGGGTGCACCCGGTGCTCGGCCAGCAGGTCGTGGTGCGCAACCCCGGCATCGACGAGTACTTCATCGAGCTCAGCGAAGGCGGCGAGTTCACGTCCTGGATGCCGCACGGCGATCGCGTGGTGCTCGGCGGCATCTCCGTCGACCACGACTGGCGGCGGACACCGCGAGCCGAGATCAGCGCGCGGATCCGTCGCCGCGTCGCCCAGCTCGAACCGCGACTCGCCGACGCCGAGGTGCTGGAGGAGACCGTCGGGCTGCGGCCGGGTCGCGACTCGGTGCGGGTCGACGTCGAGCACTTCGAAGGCGCTCGCATCATCCACGACTACGGCCACGCCGGCTGCGGCGTCGGGCTCTCCTGGGGCTGCGCCTTCGAAGTCGCCGACCTCGTCGAGGAGAGCTAGGAGCTGTTGAGGAATTGCTTTGCGTGGCGGTGCGGGTAGCGGAACCTGAGCGCCTCCGTGGACTCCGTGCGCCGCTCCTGATGTATGCCAGCCAATACACGGCGTCCCGGCGTACTCGCCACGAAGGCGCTCAGAACCCGCGGCGGTGCCAGTGCCTTGGGTGGTGGAAGAGGATGCGGCTCCGCCACATTCATCAACAGCCCCTAGTTCCTGCTCCGCGGTCGCCCGGGAGGAGCGGCTCCTAGCCGAACTGCTCCACGACGCTGTCGATCTCCTGGGCCAGGGACGTGTCGTTGCTGGTGATGCCGCCCTTGAAGTGCGTCGACAGGGAGAACGTCACCTTGTTGAAGCGGATGTCGATGTCGGGGTGGTGGTTCTCGTTCTCGGCGATCTCGGCGATGCGCATGACGGCCTGGATGCCCTGCGGAAACCCGGGGAATTCGACCACGCGGACGATGTTGTCGCCGTCCCGGTGCCACTCCGGCAGGTGTTCCAGCGCTTCGGCGATCTGCGCGTCGGTGAGGAGTTCGGTCATGCCCTCATGGTGCCCGAGTGAGAGCGAATCGACCGCCCGCGACGTGCCCAGTCTGAGATCGAGCTGAGAATCCGGCCGATCACTGTGAGAAGGCCCTGAGACCGGATGCTCCCGGCGGGTCGAGGTCGGCATGCTGGTGACCATGTTGCCTCGGGTTCTGGTGGTCGACGACGAGCCGGGAGTGCGGACCGCGCTGCGCCGCGGGCTGTCCGCTGAAGGCATGGAGGTCAGCGTCGCCGCCGACGGCCCCGAGGCGCTGCGCCTGGCGATGACCGGCGCCTTCGACGTCGTGCTGCTCGACGTCATGCTGCCCGGCATGTCCGGTTACCGGGTGCTGGAGCGGATGCGCGAGCAGGACGTGACCACGCCGGTGCTGCTGATCTCGGCCAAGAGCGGAGAGGTCGACCAGGCCGACGGACTCGATCTCGGAGCCGACGGCTACCTGGTCAAGCCCTTCTCCTTCCTGGTGCTCGTGGCCCAGGTGCGGGCGCTGCTGCGACGGCGCGACAACGCCGGTCAGCAGGCGTGCCTGCGGGTCGGGGCGCTGGAGATCGACCGCAGCAACCGCGAGGTGCACTGGGACGGCCGACCCGTCACGCTCTCGCCGCGCGAGTTCGGGCTGCTCGTCGCGCTCGCCAGCCACCCGGAGTCGGTGGTGCCCAAGGACGACCTGCTGCGCATGGTGTGGGGCGAGGAGCAGTTCGTCACCCGCAACGTCGTCGAGGTCTACGTCGGCTACCTGCGTCGCAAGCTCACCGCCGTGGGGGCCGGGGAGCTGGTGCAGACCGTGCGCGGGCAGGGCTACCGGGTGTGCGCTGAAGCATGATCAGAAGACTGCGCGGCTGGTGGCAGCGCCGCACCATCCAGTTCCGCACCAGCGTCGTGGCCACCGCCGTCGCGCTGATCGGTCTCGGAGTGGTCGCGCACGCCGGGACCGGGATCGTCAGCTGGCTGCTGATCGACTCCGTCGACGCCGACCTCAAGCGCATCGCGGGCGGCACCGCGAGCCACGTCGCCGCGGGGTCGCCCGTCGTCGGCCGCCCCGACGTGCGCGTGCTCGGCGAGAACGGGGAGCCCGTCGACGGCCTGCCCAGCGCGAACCTGAGCGAGTGGCAGATCGCCGAGCTGAGCGCGGGCAGCGGCGTGCTCGACTTCGAGGCACCCGCCGAGCTGCACCGCTGGCGAGGCGTCCCGGTCACCGACCCCGGCGGCCGGCACCTGCTGGTGGCCGCCGAAGCCCGCCTGGTCGGCTTCGCCGACACCGCCGGGCGCACCGGGAAGCTGCTCAGCTTCGGGTCGGTGCTGGCAGCGGCCCTGGTCGGCTTCGCGACCTGGCTGGTCGTGCACCGCTCGCTGCGACCGGTCGACCGCATCCGCAGCGCCGCCGCCGGACTGCCCGAAGGCGAACGGCTCCCTGTGCCCGAGGCCGCCGACGAGATCCGGGCGCTGGCCGAGGAGCTCAACGCGATGCTCGCCCGCCGCGACGCCGACACCGAACGGCTGCGCCGGTTCACCGGCGACGCGGCCCACGAGCTGCGCAACCCCGTCGCCTCCATCCGCGCCCAGGCCGAGGTCGCGGTCATGCACCCCGACCCGGACATCGCCCACGAGACGCTGCAGGACATCGCTCTCGAAGCGCAGCGGCTGTCCACGCTGGTGGAGAGCCTGCTCGCGCTCGCCCGCGCGGAGCGCGAGATCGAACCGACCCGGCCGGTGGACCTGGCGGCGGCCGTGCGCACGGCCGCCGAACGGCTCGGCGGCGACGTCGAGCTGGACGTGCCCGAGGACCCGGTGCTCGTGCTGGCCGCACCCGCCGAGGTCTCGACCGTGCTGGAGAACATCATCGGCAACGCCCAGCGCTACACCCGGACGCTGGTGCGGGTGTCGGTGCAGGCCGAGCCCGGGATGGGCGTGCGGCTGCTGGTCGACGACGACGGCCCCGGCATCCCGGCCGAGCACCGGCCGCGCGTGTTCGACCGGTTCTACCGGGTCGAACCGGACCGGGCCCGCAGCACCGGCGGTGCCGGGCTGGGCCTGGCGCTGGCGGCCGAGGCCGTGCGCAGGCGCGGCGGGTCGGTGCGCGCGGGCGAGGCGCCCTCGTGCGGTGCGCGCATCGAGGTCCGCTGGCCGGCCGCGCGCTGACGTCGGGCAAGATTCGGGAACGTGGCGGTTCTGCGGAGTACCGGTCTGATCGAGGCACCACTGGCCACCGTGGGGGCCGCGCTGCGGCACACCCGGACGGCCGAGACCGGGCTGACGGCCCTCGGCATCCGCGGCCGGTCGTCGACCAGCCCGGATTCGCTGCTGGTGCCCGGCGATGAGCTCTCGTTCCGGCTCTCCGCGTTCACCCTGACCACCCGCATCGTGCGGGCCGACTCCGACGGGCTGAGCTCGGTGCTGGTCGCCGGTCCGCTCGCGCGGCTGCGGCACGAGACGGTCCTGGCCCAGGTCGGGCCGCGCACGCTGCTCACCGACTCGGTCCGGTGGACGAGCCCGTTCGGCCCGCTGGGCAGGCTCGGCGACGTCGCCGTGGGCCGCCGGTTGGTGCTCGACGTGCTGGCCGCCCGCATCCGCGCCGTCCGCGAACTCGCCGAGTCCTGGGCGGCGCGGAAGATCGTCGTGGGCACCGCCATCGTGCACGAGGGACGGCTGCTCGCTCAGCAGCGCAGCTACCCGGCCTCGCACGCCGGCCAGTGGGAGCTGCCGGGTGGCCGCGTCGAACCCGCCGAGGACGAGTCCGAGGCCGTGGTCCGCGAGTGCCGCGAAGAGCTCGGCGTCGAGGTCCGCCCGACCGGCCGCCTCGGCACGGACGTCCCGCTGGACAACGGCATGCTGCTGCGCATCCACACCGCGGAGCTCACCGACCCCGCCCAGCAGCCCACCGCGGTCGAGCACCGCGACGTCCGCTGGGTGAGCGCCGCGGAACTGCCCGCGCTGGACTGGCTCGAAACCGACCGAGTCCTCCTGCACACGTTGCGCGAGCTGCTCGGCGCCTAGCGTTCGAGCAGCTCAGAAGGGTCGAACGACAGCGGGAACGGCAGATCGGTCTCGAAGGGCTCCGCCTGCGTGGAGCTCGCGTGGGTGCGGTACTTGCCGTCTTCGAGGCCGAGCAGCTCGATCTCGACGGCACCTCGTTCGGCGGGATCCAGGTGCGTCCGTGCCCGGGCTGCCCGAGCACCACGAAATCGGGCTCGATCCACTTCTGGACCGTCGAGCAACACGTCGACGGTCAGGTAGAAGTGGTGTCCTTCCTGCTCGGCGGCGGTTTCCAACCGCTTGCCGAGCTGCCACACGGCGAACATGTTGGCCGTACCCCCACGCGGGCCCATGAGCAGCTTTCCGTCCAGGCACTCGTACTTGGCCGGGGGCATCCCCGGGATCGGCAGGTACCTGTCGGCGAGCTCAGGCGTCCACAGCCCGTCGAGGTCGACGAGCGGGTCGAACGGAACCTTCCGGGTCGGAGGCCGGGGCTGCCACGGCGGCACTTCTCTCGACCTGGGGCTCGATGTCGCTGTGCATCACGACAGTACCCATGCGGCCAAGTTGCACGGTGGTGATCAGCGGGCGCCGGGGTTCTACCCGGTTCCGGGTCCGACCTTCGTGGAAGTGGTTGCGCTGAGTGAGTGAGGGGTTTCGCGGGGTGTGTGGCGGGGAGTCCGATTTCCGGTTCTTCGATCTTGTTCTCGTGGGATTCGGCGGGCGAATTTGATCGGCAAATGCCAGGTGGGGGAGTTACATTGAAAGAATGTTTGTAGTGCTGCTGCAATACACCGCGCCAGAATCGGATATCGACGCCCAACTGGTAGATCACTACGAATGGGTCACCCAGCATTACGACGCAGGCGACTTCATCGCCGCAGGTCACCGGCACCCGCGCAACGGGGCGGTGATCATCGCTCGGGCGATGTCCCGCGGCAGGCTGGACGCCATCCTGGCGACCGACCCGTTCGCCCTGCACAAGCTGGTCCGCTACGAGGTCGTCGAGTTCCAGGCCCTGCGCACGATCCCGGAGCTGGCCGCCTACGCCGATCCGCTGACCACGGTCGCGCAGCGCTAGCCGCCGACCTGCCCCGAGCTGCGGTGCCGGCGCCGCGGCCGGGTCACTTCGCGTCCTTTTTCTTGGCCTTCTTCTGAGCCTTCTTGACCTCCGCCGCTTTCTGATCCTTGAGCAGTTTGCGCAGAGCCACGATGGGGCAGCTCTTGCACGGTGGTTGCGAATGGCAACATTTTTTCTTGACCTTGATGGTGCCTTTGCCCACGGTGCTTCTTTCCGGCGCTGGGGACGGGGGTTGTGGCCGAGGGTAGGTGAACCTAACCCGACCTGGCGAACTTGATGTTCGCCGAGTGTTCGCTGTTGCGCTGCGCACGTGCGCGTCGGTCCGGGATGTGCTTGCACTACGCTGGAGGGGGCCGCGTGTCGACGTAGCGCCCCCGCAACCCGCGGGGTGCCGCCCGAAATGAGCTCCGCAGCAGCGGCGCAGTGGAGCCGCGGCCGGTGCCTGGAAGTCAGCAGGCGCCATGCGGGGAGATCCGCATTCGGTGCCATCGCCCAGCGGTGCATCACATCGACGAACCGCCGCGACCTTTCCGCGCCGAGCCATGGAGTACCCGCGTGTCCGCCACCAGCGTCGCCGCCCCCACGCGCAGTGATCTGCGCAACGTAGCCATCGTCGCGCACGTCGACCACGGCAAGACCACCCTGGTCGACGCGATGCTGCGCCAGTCCGGTGCCTTCTCCGAACGCGCCGAGCTCGTCGACCGCGTCATGGACTCCAACGACCTGGAACGTGAGAAGGGCATCACGATCCTGGCCAAGAACACCGCGATCCGTCGCGAGACCGACGACGGCCCGGTCACCATCAACGTCGTCGACACCCCCGGCCACGCCGACTTCGGCGGCGAGGTGGAGCGCGCGCTGTCGATGGTCGACGGCGTGACCCTGCTGGTCGACGCCAGCGAGGGCCCGCTGCCGCAGACCCGCTTCGTGCTGCGCAAGGCGCTGGCCGCGAAGCTGCCGGTCATCCTGGTCGTCAACAAGGTCGACCGCCCCGACGCGCGCTGCGCCGAGGTCGTCGAAGAGGCCCACGACCTGCTGCTGGAGCTCGCCAGCGAGCTCGACGGCGAGGTCGAGCTGGACATGGAGGCCATCCTCGACCTGCCGGTCGTCTACGCCTCCGCTCGCGCCGGCCGCGCCTCGATGGAGCAGCCCGCCGACGGCGAGCTGCCCGACGAGGAGAACCTGGACTCGCTGTTCAAGGTCCTGCTCGACCACGTCCCCGCGCCGGTCGCCGACTTCGACTCGCCGCTGAGCGCGCTGGTCACCAACCTCGACGCCTCGTCCTTCCTGGGCCGCATCGGCCTGTGCCGGATCCACTCCGGCACCATGCGCAAGGGCCAGACCGTCGGCTGGTGCCGCGAGGACGGCAGCGTCGAGAAGGTCCGCCTCACCGAGCTGCTGATCACCGAGAACCTCACCCGCGTGCCCGCCGAAGAGGCCTCCGCGGGCGACCTGGTGGCCATCGCCGGTGTCCCGGACATCACCATCGGTGACACCCTCACCGACCCGGACAGCCCGAAGCCGCTGCCGCGGATCACCGTCGACGACCCGGCCATCTCGATGACCATCGGCGTCAACACCTCGCCGCTGACCGGCCGCAACGGTGGTTCCAAGATCACCGCTCGGCAGGTCAAGGCCCGCCTGGACGCCGAGCTGATCGGCAACGTCAGCATGAAGGTGCTGCCGACCGAGAAGCCCGACGCCTGGGAGGTCCAGGGCCGCGGTGAGCTGGCGCTGGCCATCCTGGTCGAGAACATGCGCCGCGAGGGCTTCGAGCTGACCGTCGGCAAGCCGCAGGTGGTCACCAAGACCATCGACGGCAAGCTGTGCGAGCCGTTCGAGCGGCTGACCATCGACGCCCCCGAGGAGCACCTCGGCGCCGTCACCCAGCTGCTGGCCGGTCGCAAGGGCCGCATGGAGACCATGGACGGGCACGGCACCGGACGCATCAAGCTGATCTACGTGATCCCCTCGCGCGGCCTGATCGGGTTCCGCACCGAGTTCCTCACCGAGACGCGCGGCACGGGCATCGCCAACCACGTCTTCGAGGGCTACTTCCCGTGGGTGGGCGAACTGCGCACCCGCCACAGCGGCTCGTTGGTCGCCGACCGCTCCGGCCCGGCCACCAACTACGCGCTGCTGCAGCTGGCCGACCGCGGCTCGTTCTTCGTGCAGCCCGGCAGCGAGGTCTACGAGGGCATGGTCGTGGGCGAGAACCCGCGCGCCGAGGACCTCGACGTGAACATCACCAAGGAGAAGAAGCTCACCAACATGCGGTCCTCGACCGCTGATGAGCTGGAGAAGCTGGCCAAGCCGCGCACCCTCTCGCTGGAGGAGGCCCTGGAGTTCTGCTCCGGCGACGAGTGCGTCGAGGTCGGTCCGGAGGCCATCCGCGTCCGGAAGATCACGCTGGACAGCACCACCCGAGGACGCGAGCGCTCCCGCCAGAAGGCCCGCGACAACGGCTGACCGTTGTCCGCTGCGGTGGTCATCTTGCGTGGCGGTGCGGGTAGGGGAACCTCCAGCGGCGCTGTGGGCTCCGCGCGCCTCGACTGATGTACGTCCAATACACGGCGTCGAGGCGTGCTCGCCACAGCACCACTGGAGAACCCCCGGCGGTGCGAGCTGCTCAGGTGGGGTAAAGAGGAAGCGCCTTGGGCGTTCGCCCGACGGTGCGGTGGCTTGCCTGACGGTGGTGGTTCCTGGCGTTGGTGGACCCCGGGGACGATCATCGGGTCGGTTGCGGAACCATGGGGGGCTCTCGCGCGTCCTGCGTTCGGATGATGTCGTCCGGACCCGAGGCGCGTGGCCCGGGGTGATCCTCCGGCGGCCGATGTGAGGGGAGGTTCGGCGTGACCCAGGGTCGACGCCGCGCACTGGGCGCGGTTCCCCTGCTGGTGACCGTCGTCAGCCTGGTCGCGGGCTGCACGGACGCTCCGCCACCGCAGTTGGTGGAGCCGGGTCCGACGACCAGCGCACCCAGCACGAGCACTCCCGCGCAGCCGATGCCGATCGAGGTCGTCGTCGGCGTCGACGAGCTCGAAGGCGGGTTCAACCCGCACACCCTCGCCGACCTGTCGCCGACGAGCTCCGCGCTCGCCGGGCTGATGCTGCCCTCGGTGTTCCGGCCCGGCCAGGACGGCGCGTTGCAGCTCGACACCAACTTGATGGAGTCCGCCGAGGTCGTCCCGGACGCGGAGAAGTTCACCGTCCGGTACCGGATCAAGCGGCAGGCCAGCTGGTCCGACGGCGCCCCGATCGCCGCCGAGGACTTCGTCTACCTGTGGGAACAGCTCCGCTCCCAGCCCGGGGTCGCGGACCCGGCCGGCTACCGGCTGATCGACGACGTCGCCTCCAGGCAGGGCGGCAAGACCGTCGACGTCACCTTCAGCAAGCCCTTCGCGGGATGGCAGACGCTGTTCAACAACCTGCTGCCCGCTCACCTGCTGCGCGCCGCGCCGCGCGGCTGGGGAACCGTCCTCGACGACGGCTACCCGGCTTCGGGCGGCCCGTTCGCGATCCGGCAGATCGACCTGGACCGCGGCGAGATCATCCTGGAGCGCAACGACCGCTACTGGGGTCCGCCCGCGCAGTCCGACCGGATCGTGCTCCGCGCCATCGACGAGGCCCGCCAGGTCGAGGCGCTGCGCAGCGGCGACAGCCACCTGGCGCTGTTCAGCGCCGACGCCGGGACCGTGCGGTCGCTGCGCGACCTGGGCGACCAGGTGCAGATGATGACCGTTCCGCGCCCGGCGACGATGGAGATGCTGCTGCGGCAGGACAGCCGCGCGCTCGCCGACGTCAAGGTCCGGCAAGCCGTGCTGGCCGCGCTGGACCGCCCCGCGCTGATCGAGGCGGGAACCGGCGGCGGGCCCGGCGAGCAGTTGCAGGCGCACGCGCAGGTCCTCGCGCCGTCCGAGCACGGCTACACGCCGACCGAACCCGCCGGTGCGCTGTCGAAACGTCCCGATCCGGCGCAGGTCGAGCGACTGCTCACCGAAGCCGGGTACCAGCGCACGGGCGGTTCGTGGCTCCGCGACGGACGCCCGCTGAACCTGGTGATCGCCGCGCCCTTCGAGCACGAGGGCTACATCAGCATCGCCGAAGCCGCGGCCCAGCAGCTCCGCGCGCAGGGCATCCAGGCCACCGTGGTCACGCCGACCGGGGACCAGCTCTTCGGCGACATGCTCGCCACCGATCCGCACTCCGCCGAGGCGGGAACCTCCGGCACCGTCGACATGGCGGTGGCGCCGCGCCCGGCAGGCGGCGATCCCGCCGCCACCATGGCCTCGTCCTACGGCTGCCCGGGTGTGGACCCGGACAGCGAGCAGCCGCTGCCCTACAACGCGGCCGGATTCTGCGACGAGCTCCTGCAGCCCACGATCGACGCGGCCCTGTCCGGCCGGATGTCGTTCCAGCAGGCGTCGGCGAACGTCGAATCCGTGCTGTGGCGGGACGCGATCGCGCTGCCGCTCTACCAGCAGGCGCAGGTCCTCGCGCTGAGCAACGAGGCCACCGGCGTCCAGGCGGGCAACGGGTTCGCCGGGCCGTTCTCCACGGCAGCGCAATGGCTGGGAACACCAGCAGAGAACGACGGCTATTGATTTTTGGGATCAGCCGCGGTCCTTCTGCTCAGCGGTGCGGGTGGCGGAACTGACACGCCCTCTGGCGCCGGGATCCGCGACTTGAGTATGAACGGATACGCGGCGCTGCGGCTGTCCTCCCCAGAAGACGTGTCAGAACCCGCGGCGGTGCCGGTTGCTCGGGTGGGGTACTGAGAAGGCACCTTCGGTGCTTGCCTGACGGTGGGTGGGCGTTGGTGGTTGCTTGCGGGGTGGCGATTAGGCTGGAGCGGTGACGCTGACGGCCCCACCGCGGTTGCTGCTGGTACACGCGCATCCAGACGACGAGACGCTGTGGACCGGCGGGACCATCGCCCGCTACGCCGCCCGCGGCGTTCAGGTCTACGTGGTGACCTGCACCCTCGGTGAGGAGGGCGAGGTCATCCCGGAGAGCTTGCAGGGGCTGGTGTCGGATCAAGCCGACCAGCTCGGCGGCTACCGGGTCGGTGAACTCCGCTCTGCCTGCGCCGCGCTGCGGGTCGCCGACCAGCGGTTCCTGGGCGGCGTCGGTCGGTGGCGCGACTCCGGGATGCTCTGGGAGCAGCCCGGCCAGGCGACCGCCCGCCCCGACGCCCATCCGCGCGCCTTCGCCATCGGCGACCGCGAACCGCAGGTCGCGGCGCTGGCGGACATCCTCGACGAGGTCAAGCCGCAGGTCGTCGTGACCTACGCCGAGGACGGCGGTTACGGGCACCCGGACCACATCCGCGCCCACGAGATCACGCGCGCGGCGGTCGAGCGCGTCCCGGACGTGGACCGGCTGTTCTACGCGGTGCCCTCGCGCGATGCGCTGGCCGCGGGCCTGGCCGATCTCGCGCGTTCCGACGACCTGCCCTTCGACCTGCCCGAACCGCACGAGCTGGCCAGCGTCGCCGACGAGACGATCACCACCGTCATCGACATCGCCGAGCACCTGCCCGCCAAGATCAGCGCGCTGCGGGCGCACGGCACCCAGGTCAAGGTCTGGGTCGAGCAGTGGCGCAACGGCGACGGCGTCGCCTCCTACGCGCTGTCCAACGGCGTGGCCCACCCGGTGGTGACCACCGAGCACTACGTCCTGGCCACCGGTCCGTCCGAGGGCTGCGAGGCGGACCTGTTCGGCGGGCTCGGGGTGAGCGGCACCGAACCGGTGGGGGACCGGTGACGCGCCGGGAGATGACCCTGTTCGGCTTCCTGCTGCTCGACGCGGTCCTGCTGGCGATCCTGGAGCTCATGTACCTGCCGCTCTACATCGGCTCGGTGCAGTTCCCGATCACCGCCGCCGTGGCGGCCGTGACGACTCCGCTGCTGGTCGCCGAGGCCGGCCGGATCTCCCGGAGCCGCCGCGTCGCGGGCGCACCGCTGGTCCTGTGGTTCGCGGTGGTGCTGGTGTTCGGCGTGTTCGGGCCCGGCGGTGACGTCGTGCTGCTCGGCAGCGACTGGCGCACCCTGCTGCTCATCGCCGGAGGCGCCCTGCCCAGCGCCATGATGCTCGGCATCGTCCTCGCCAAGCCCGCGCGCTGATCTTCTCGGGGCGTACCGGGGATTTCGTGTGGGCGAACACCGCGTTCTCACGCCCGATCGGCGGCCCCGGTTCGGCAGAATGGGCTCCGGGAGGACCCATGGCCGAAGTGTTGACCGATGAACGCGTCGCAGCCGTGCTGCGGCCGTTCGTGCGGGCCGCGACGCCCGTGCTCGCCGCGCTGCGCGAAGCCGACCCCGTTCGGCTGCGCGGGCGGGAGATCGACGCCCTGGGCGACGGGGCGATCCACAAGCTGCTGCGGCAGCTCGACTCGATGCAGCTGCCCGGCAGCTCCACCTGGGACGCGATGAGCATCGACGAGCGCTGCGACTGGTGGACGCTGCGCGTCGGCCGGTTCCTGGCCCTGGCGGCCGGGCTGCCGCGGTTCGGCGGGGCGATCACGTCCCGGCTGCCGATGCGCAACGCCCTGGGCATCACCGGGCAGAGCCTGGTGCTGTGCGCGATTGCGGGCGAGCGCGGGGTGACCGATTCCGCCGTCAAGGTCCAGCTGATCGCCGAGGTGCTGCTGGGGCGGAAGATCAGCCGCGAGCTGGCCGCCGGATCCGCCGAGGACGACGCGCGCACGCAGGAGCTCACCGAGGACATCGACGCCTCGAAGCGCAAGCACGGCAAGGCGACCGTGAAGGCCGTCGTGCGCACGGTGTGGCGCATGGCACGTGCGGTGTGGGAGTTCGATTCCGAACTCGACAAGAGGCCCCAGGGACGGCTGCACCACCAGCTTCTGGGGAACCTTCCCGTGGTGGGTGTTGTCGGTGGTTACCTGGGAGAACGTTCGGCCCTCAAGCGGATCGGCCGGAAGGGTGCGGAGTGGTTGCACCAGAACGGTTTACGCCGTTAACGCCCCCGGCGTAGAGTCGTCGGGACTCCCGAGCTGTGGGACCAGTTACGCGCTCAGGGGGGTCCGAGAGATACTGTCAGCAGTCGCGCCAGGAGATTCCTGAGCGTGCGTTGGACAACGCTTCGAGCAGGAGTGCAACCGTGACCTACGTGATCGCCGAGCCCTGCGTGGACGTGCTCGACAAGGCATGCATCGAAGAGTGCCCCGTCGATTGCATCTACGAGGGCGGGCGGATGCTCTACATCCACCCCGATGAGTGCGTCGACTGCGGTGCCTGCGAGCCGGTCTGCCCGGTCGAGGCCATCTACTACGAAGACGACGTGCCGGACGAGTGGGCCGCCTACACGAAGGCGAACGTGGACTTCTTCGACGAGCTCGGCTCGCCGGGTGGCGCCGCGAAGGTGGGCAAGGTCAACAAGGACGTCGAGCCCGTCACGAGCCTGCCGCCTCAGGGCGAATGAGTTCCGCGACAGGCCCGGGCGCAGCCGCGTCCGGGCCACGGCTTCCTGACTTCCCCTGGGACTCGCTGGCACCGCACAAGGCGACCGCCAACGCCCACCCGGACGGCATCGTCGATCTGTCCGTGGGCACCCCGGTCGACCCGGTTCCGGCGAAGCTCCAGGAGGCTCTCTCCACCGTGGCGGAGGTACCGGGCTACCCGGCCACGCACGGCACACCGGCCCTGCGCGAAGCGGCCGTGGAGTCGCTGCGCAGGCGCTACGGCATCACCGGTCTCGAACCGGACGCGGTGCTGCCGACCATCGGTTCCAAGGAACTGGTCGCCTGGCTGCCGACGCTGCTGGGCGTGCGTCCCGGCGACGTCGTCGCCATCCCGGACCTGGCCTACCCGACCTACGAGGTCGGCGCGAAGATCGCCGGCGCCGAGGTCGTCCGGCTCGCCCCCGGCGAGCTGCCGCCCGCCGGGACCAGGCTGCTGTGGCTGAACTCGCCGTCCAACCCGACCGGACGCGTGCTCACCGCCGACGAGCTCGGCCGCATGGTGCGCGCCGCCCAGGACATGGGCGCCGTGGTGGCCTCCGACGAGTGCTACCTGGCGCTGGGCTGGGACGCCGAGCCGGTCTCGGTGCTGCACCCCTCGGTCGGCGCCGCGCGCGACGGCCTGCTGGCCGTGCACTCGCTGTCGAAGTCGTCGAACCTGGCCGGCTACCGGGCCGGGTTCGTCACCGGTGATCCGGCGCTGGTCGCGCGGCTGCTGGAGCTGCGCAAGCACGCCGGGATGATCGTTCCGCGCCCCGTCCAGGAGGCGGTCACCGCCGCGCTGCGCGACGACGAGCACGTCGCCGATCAGCGCGAGCTCTACGCCGCCCGCCGCGCGGTGCTGCGTCCCGCGCTGGAATCGGCCGGGTTCACCATCGAGCACTCGCAAGCCGGGCTGTACCTGTGGTCGACCCGGGGCGAGGACGCCTGGGCGACGGTGGAATGGCTCGCGCAGCGGGGGATCCTCGCCGCCCCGGGCACGTTCTACGGTCCCGACGGCGCTCGCCACGTCCGCATCGCGATGACGGCCACCGACGAGCGGATCGCCACCGCGGCGAAGCGCTTGGGCTCCTGACCGGACCAGAACCGCCGGCCGGTCTCACACCTCGGCCGCCGCTGCGCCGAGGGCGTACCAGGACTCCGGCCACCGAGCGCGGCGGTCTGCTTTGCGGACCTCCTCGCGTTCCACGAGACGTCCTGCGGCGAAGGCGATTCCGGCATCAGGGCGCGGCCCGAAGCCGTCCAGCAGCGCCCGGATCCGCTCCTCCGCCACGCAGGCGTCCTGGTGCTCGCCGAGGACGTCCTGGAAACCCTTGGTGGCCTTGATCAGCCGTTTCACCGGGGCGCCGAGCAGCGGTTCGGCGAGCTCGGCGGTGTAGCGGACGGCCTTGCCGTCGATGCGCAGCGCGTGCAGCTCGGCGTCGGCGGGCTCGGGCGGAAGCCGTTCGACGGCCTTGCGCAGCTTGCCGAACTGACTCCGCACCAGGCGGCGCAGCTGCGACGCGGCGTCCACATCGGAACCCCTGCCGGGAAGTTCCCGCGTGGCGCGGGCCAGCAGCTCCAGCAGCTCCTGGTAGCGATCGCTGTCCAGCGCGGACAGCATGTCCGCCCTGGCGCGCAGGTATTCGGGGTCGAGGCCGGAGACCAGCTGCTCGGCGGCTCCGCGCTCGGTCCCGGGGAGGCCGGTGAACTCGGAGCGGAGCCGTTCCAGCAGCACGTCCAGGTCCCGCACCGGGCCGAGAGCCCTGCCCAGCCAGCCCAGCTCGGCGCGCAGCCGCTCGGACTCGTCGCGGTCCAGGAACGGCCGCGCCGAGCGCAGCATCGCCCGCATCCGCCGCACCGACACCCGCATCTGGTGCAGCTCCTCGGGGTCCTCCCCGACGCGCGTCCCGGCCTCGTGCGCCCGCAGCGCCCGCAACCGCGCGTCCAGCCCGGCGCGGACGTGAGCCGCGATCGACGCCTCGCGCCCCACCACCACGGGCTCGGCGGAGAGCACGTCCTCCAGGAGCCGGGAAACAGCCATCACCCATGCTAAAACGGACAACTCACCCGGCAGCCTGCGCCGAACGGACCAAAATCAGCGGAAAGGGCCCCTCCCACCTGCGGTGAGAGGGGCCCTTCTCAGTTCGAGCTCCGGAGCCGGGCGGCGTCTCGGAGCTACCCGCTCGGCCGCGCAAGACGACCAGCGGCACACGATCAGTCGTTGGCGTGCAGCGCGGCGTTGAGCTCCACCTTGCCGCCGGAGCGGGTGGTGACCTCGACGGCGCCGGTGGTGGAGTTGCGGCGGAACAGCAGGCCGTCGTTGCCGGAGACCTCGGAGGCCTTGGTGAGCGTGCCGTCCGGCAGCGTGATCTTGGTGCCGGCCGTGACGTACAGGCCCGCCTCGACGACGCAGTCGTCGCCCAGCGAGATGCCGATGCCGCCGTTGGCGCCGATCAGGCAGCGCTCACCGATGGAGATGACCTCCTTGCCGCCGCCGGACAGCGTGCCCATGATCGACGCGCCGCCGCCGACGTCCGAACCGTCGCCGACCACGACACCGGCCGAGATGCGGCCCTCCACCATGGACGCGCCGAGCGTCCCGGCGTTGAAGTTCACGAAGCCCTCGTGCATCACGGTCGTGCCGCTGGCCAGGTGGGCGCCCAGCCGGACCCGGTCCGCGTCGCCGATGCGCACGCCGGAGGGCACCACGTAGTCGACCATGCGCGGGAACTTGTCGATGCTGTAGACCGTCACCGGGCCGCGCGCCCGCAGCCGCAGCCGGGTCGCCTCGAAGCCCTCCACCGGGCACGGCCCGTGGTTGGTCCACACGACGTTGGCCAGCAGGCCGAACTGACCGTCGAGGCTCACCCCGTGCGGGTGCACGAGGCGGTGCGACAGCAGGTGAAGTCGCAGGTAGACGTCGTGCGCGTCGGCCGGGGCGTCGGCCAGCTTGGCGATGTCGACGCGGACCGCGATGACCTCGACGCCGCGGGCGTCATCCCGCCCGAGCAGCGCGACACCGGCCTCGCCGAGGGACTCGGAGGCCTGCTCCGCGGTCAGCTTGGTCGTGCCGGACTGGCCCGACTCGCTCAGCTTGACGGTGGGGAACCAGGTGTCGAGAACCGTGCCGTCGTCGGTCACGGTCGCCAGGCCCACGCCGTGGGCACCCGTGGTCTGCGGGTCGGGGATGTTCGCGCTCATGCCCAAAACGGTAATCGGCAACGCGGCGCTCGGCCCGCACGGGGTGGGGCGTTCTAGTTCTTCAGCACACCCGGGAGGTGACATCCGGTGGTGACCGTCAGGATCGTGCCGCGCGAGGTGCCGAAGGTGTAGACCGCGCCGTAGGAGTCGTTGCCGGTGATCTCGTGATCGCCCGTGCGGTTGACGATGATCTCCGGTTCGCCGAAGCCGTACTCCGCGGTGATCGACCGGACGATGGACACCGCGCTCTGCCAGTCCACGTCGGCGACCGGCTGCGCGGCCCGCCAGGACTGCAGCACCCGGCTCTCGGCGTCGGCACCGGCGAACTCCGAGCAGTCCACCTTCGTCTCGGGAGACGACACCGTCCAGTGCAGCGGCCCGACCAGGCGATCGAGCAGGTCTCTCAAACGCTGCTGCATCTGCTCGTACTGCGCGCTGATCTGCTCGATGCTCGGACGCTGCTGAAGCGCACTTCGCGGGTCCAACACGGGTACCCCCGTCACGGTCGGACGTAGATCCGGACGTAGAGAAATGATGCCGGATAGCCGATCTTGACCGGACCCGGCACCCCCTCTGAGTTCCCTGTGAGCCTCGACACTCAACCGAACAGGTTCAGCACGACGCCCATCAGCACCAGCGCGACCAGCGGTCCGGCCAGCAGCCCCAGCAGCCCGACGACCACCGCGGTGCCCGTCGAGCCCGGCCGCCGAACCCGGAACCACAGCAACACCGGACCGGCCAGCAGCACGAGCACGGACACCGCCGTGGCGACCCCGGCGGGCGTGCAGCCGCCGTGCCCGCCCGGGTGGCACGGCACGGCCGCGCTCCAGATGCCGACGAACGCGGTGAAGGCCGCGAGCGGCAGCGCGGCGAGCGTGGCCAGCACGGCGAAGACCACCGCCGCCGTGCGGCCGCTGGTGTCGGGTGCGCTCACGACCTCACCCCTTCGCCGACTGCAGCAGGTGACACCCGGTCCGCACGCTCAGGACGGTGTGCACCTTGCTGGCGAAGCTCAGTTCGGCTCCGAAGGAGTCGGTGAGCACGATGCTGTGGTTCCCCGGCCGCTCCAGCACCACCTCCACAGCTCCAAATCCGTATGCGCCCGCGACCTCGGCGACGATCTGCTGGGCTCGTGCCCAACGGTCGTCCGAAATCTGCCCCTGGTAGGACCACCGGTTGAGGGTGTGCTGCTCGGCGGTGGCTGGTAGGTCGGTTCCCTTGCACCCGGAACGCAGGAAGTCGCCTTGGTCCACCCAGTCAGTGGCGAAGCCGAGCTCGGTCGACAGGCGATCGCGCAGTTTCGACTGCATCTCGCTGTAGCGAGCGGTGACCTCTTCCATCGGGGGCCGCTGCTGGAGGGTTTCCACGTCCATCTCGTCCTTGTCGTCGAACGGATCGCCTGCGTTGTCCACGCACCCCGTGGTGAGCAGGGCGCAGAGCAGCAACAGCACGAGCCTTTTCATCAGAAGACGTCCTTGGCCTTGTCGATGGTCCATCCGATGCCGTCACCGACGCCGTCGACCACCTTCTCGCCGGTGTCGACAGCGGTCTCAGCACTGTCGATGACGGTCTTGGTGCCTTGCGAGATGACGTCGCCGGCTCCCGGGTCGCTGCCGTGCTGGATGTTGTCCGGCAGGCCTGCCGCCACGGCGGCGACGTTGTGCTGACTGGTCGTGTCCTCGTTGAGGTAGTCGCTGTGCCCGGTAACGCCCTCGCCGTAGCGTGAGTCCTCCGTGGACAGATCCCGGTAGCCGTCCTGGTGGGTCAGGTCGTCACCGAACCGGCCGAGGTCGGCGACCGGATCCCATTTGGCTTCCATGCGGTAGGCGTGGCCTTCGGGGACGTGCAGGTCCTTCACCGAGTCGGCCCCTGATCCCGGAGAGCCGTACAGAACGGCGTCGTCGACGCCGTGGCCGCCCTGTTGCAGGGCGTAGCCGGTCGTCGTCGACCCGTAGGAGTGGCCGATCGCGGTGAGGTGCGGGTCCTCGTCGCGGGAGGCGTTGATTCCGCCGAGGAACCCGTTCAGCTTCTTGCCGCCTTCCTCGGCGGACTGCGCGCTGGCCACGGAATCCCGTTCGTCGCCCACCACGTCGGCCATCGATTCGTCGATCTGCGGTGCCTCGTAGCCGATCCAGGTCACCGCCGCTACCGATTCGTCCTCGCCTTCGGTGGCGAGCTGGTTCCTGGCATCCTGCACCAGCTTGGCCATGTCGTTGTCGTAGCCGCTCAGGCTGCCATCGACCGTGCTGGTCAGGCCGGGGGTGAAAACCGAGACGTGGTCGGCGGAATCGACGTCACCCACCGCCACGGCAGCCTTCATCCGCTCGCCGCCACTGTCGAGGACCAACAGCTGTCGGTCACCCTTGTCCAGGGTCTCCTCGACCTTGTCCAACGACTTGAGCTTGGCGTCGAGGCCGTCGAACTCCTTCTGCTCTGAGTCCGAGAGTTCGCCCTTGCGTGCGAGCTCGGTCTTGCGTGCGCGCAGCGCGGTGCGCTCGTCGCTGATGCGGTCCCGGTTGGCCTTGTCGCGAATCGTTGCCGGGATGCCGTCGAGGTTGCCCAGCATCTTCGGGGTCGTCTCCAGCACCGCTGCGCGCTGGTCGTCAGACAGCGACGTCCACCAGTCCGACACCGCCTGAGGCGAGGTGCCCGCGGGCTTTCCGGCGGAGGCGGCGAGTGCCTCCAGCTCGTCGGTCTCGGCCGCGTCGGCCAGTGATGTGCCCTCGCCGGGTTTGATCTGGTCCTCGTCCGCGGCGGTGAGGGCCTTGGCGAGTTCGGCGTCGATGGCTTCGGCCTGGTCGAGGATCTTCTCGATCTCGGCGACCAGGTCGTCGCGGACGCGGGTGCGTTCGGCCTTGACCTGGTCCAGCTGGTCGGCCGGGATGTTCTGGGGCGGGGCGACGTCGCGGACGCCGCCGTCCTCGGTGATCTGGAAGCCGTGGGCGTGGGCCTCGTGGTCGGTCGTGTCGACGCGGCGCTTGAGCGCGGTGACGTCGTCGGCGGCGGTGGCGACCGCCGCCCGGACCGTGGCCACCTCGGCGACCAGCGAGCGCATGTCCTCCATCAGCCGCCGGTGCTGCTCGGCGGAGCGCTGGGCGGCCTCGCCGGTCCAGCCGTCGGGGTTGCGGGCGCCGTCGAGCTCGTCCTGCAGGTTGATCAACTCGTCCCGGCGCTTGCCGAGATCGCTGTGCACCGCGTCGAGGCGGTCGGCGTTCCAGCGCCGCACGTCGGCGTAGCTGACCATCCCGTTCACCGCCCGGCCGCGTCGATGGCGCGGGCGTTGTCGGAATCGCTGCGCTCGTAGGTCTTCGCGGACGCCGCCAGCGATTCGCCGTGCGCGGTCGCCGCGTCGCTCCACGTCGTGAGCGCGCGCTGCCAGCTCTGGGCGACCCGGGTGGCCGCGCCCTCGCTCTTCCCGCCGGGGAGAGCTCCGGCGATGTCGCCCGCCGGTTCGCCGAGCTTGATCCGCGCCGCCTGCTCACCGGCGAGGTCCGCGCTGCGCCCCGCCTGGTGCAGCGCTTCCGGTTCCGCCCTCAACCCCATGTCAGCCTCCGCGAGCCCACCAGTTCGATGCGGGAGCCTAGCCCGCTGATCACCGGTTCGATGGGGGTTCGGCCGATCCGGTTCCCACCGATGGGGCTCGCGCAGGTCAGCGGGGTAGCCTGCCGGTCGTGACCGCTTCGTTGGACCTCACGTCGGACCCCGTCGAGCTGACCGCCGCGCTGGTGGACATCCCCAGCGTGTCCGGGTCGGAGAAGAACATCGCGGACGCGGTGGAGGAGGCGCTGCGCGCGCAGGCCCCGCACCTGGAGGTGGTCCGCAACGGCGAAGCCGTGCTGGCGCGCACCCACCTCGGCCGCGACACCCGCGTCGTGCTGGCCGGGCACCTCGACACCGTGCCGATCAACGACAACCTGCCGTCCCGGCGCACCGGGTCCGGTGACGACGAGCTGCTGCACGGCTGCGGCACCACCGACATGAAGAGCGGCGACGCCGTGATGCTGCACCTGGCGGCCACGCTCACCGAACCGCGTCACGACCTGACCTTCGTGTTCTACGACTGCGAGGAGATCGAGGCCGAGCGCAACGGCCTCGGCCGCATCGAGCGCGAGCTGCCCGAATGGCTCGACGGCGATCTGGCGGTGGTGTGCGAGCCGTCCAACGCGGCGATCGAAGCGGGCTGCCAGGGCACCATCCGCGTCGAGGTCCGCACGACCGGCACCCGCGCGCACACCGCCCGCGCGTGGATGGGGGAGAACGCCATCCACGCCGCGCAGCCGATCCTGCAGCGGCTGGTGGACCACACGCCGCGCAACCCGGTGATCGACGGGCTCCAGTACCGCGAGGGGCTGCAGGCCGTGAAGATCACCGGCGGGATCGCGGGCAACGTCGTCCCGGACTCCTGCGTGGTGACCGTCAACCACCGCTTCGCCCCCGACAAGTCCGCCGAGCAGGCCGAGGCCGAGCTGCGGGAGCTGTTCTCCGGCTACGAGGTCGTGGTCACCGACCTGTCAGCGGGCGCTCTCCCGGGCCTGACGTCCCCGGCCGCCGCGCAGCTGGTCGAGGCGTCGAACTCCGAGCCGGTCGCCAAGCTCGGCTGGACCGACGTCGCCCGCTTCGCCGCCCGAGGCCTCCCCGCGGTCAACTTCGGGCCCGGCAACCCCACCCTCGCCCACACCCAGCAAGAGCACGTCCGCACCACCGAGATCCGCCACTGCGCCAACACCCTCCACCGCTTCCTCTCCTGACCCCCGCACCCGGGATAACCGGATTACGGCCGTGTTCAGGTGCCGGAATACGGCCGTATTCGGGTCACCCCCGCTGGGGCCGAGGGGTCAGGCCGTGCCCAGGACCTCGGTTTCGGTGGGTTCTTCGGTGGCGCGTTGCTTGGGCAGGGCCGGTGCGGGGGTGGGTTCTTCCGGGAGTTCGGCGGCTTGGCGTTCGGCTTCGGTGAGTTCCGCGGCCTCGGTGAGGTCCGGGGATTCGGTGAGGCTCGTGGCTTCGGGTTCTTCCGGTTCTTCGGTGCGGGTTCGGGGTTCCCCGGCGGCCGGCTGGTGGATGCGGTCGACGAACTGCAGGAGTTCCACCGGGAACGGCAGGACCAGGGTCGAGTTCTTCTCGGCCGCCACCTCCACGACCGTCTCCAGGAGCCGCAGCTGCAGCGCGGCCGGGGTGTCGGCCATGACGTGCGCGGCCTCGGAGAGCTTGCGGGAGGCCTGGTACTCGCCGTCGGCGGAGATCACCCGCGAGCGGCGTTCGCGTTCGGCTTCGGCCTGGCGGGCGATGGAGCGCTTCATCGACTCCGGCAGCGAGACGTCCTTGATCTCCACCCGGTCGATGTGCACGCCCCAGCCCAGCGCCGGGCTGTCGATCATCAGCTCCAGGCCCTGGTTGAGCCGTTCGCGGTTGGACAGCAGGTCGTCGAGGTCGCTCTTGCCGATGATCGACCGCAGCGAGGTCTGCGCGACCTGGCCCACGGCGAACAGGTAGTCCTCGACGTTGACCACGGCGCGCGCCGCGTCCTCGACCCGGAAGTAGACCACCGCGTCCACCCGGACCGTGACGTTGTCGCGCGTGATGCCCTCCTGCGCGGGCACGGGCATCGTGACGATCTGCAGGTTGACCTTCTGCAACCGGTCCACGCCGGGAACGATCATGGTGATGCCGGGACCGCGAGTGCGTTCCTGCAGCCGACCGAAGCGGAACACGACGCCCCGCTCGTACTGCTTGACGACCTTGGCGCTCGCGGCGACGCAGACGACACCGACCACGAGGATTGCGATGAGCAGTTCGATGAGCATGACCGGCTCCCGGGCTCGCGGAGGAACGGCCCGACGGCGCCCGAACGCCTGCGTAGATCGCGGAGCAGATCTGCGTGTCGCGCCCGGCTCGCGTCGCCGGCGCCGCTAGATCTTTTCTTTCGATCGTACGCCGCGAGACCGCCCTGTGAATCCCCCGTGAACAGGCATTTCACCCGGGCTGTGCCGCGGCGGGGCGGTTCCGAGAACGATCGGTGCGTGCGTAGGCTCGACGCATGACAGTCGATGGCCAGTGGGGTGAACCCAACGGTGCGGAACGTCCGCACGAGAAGCAACGCGGCCCCGTGGTGCTGCGCCGCTCGCGGCTGAGCGAGCCGACCACCACCGACCAGCGCCTGCTGGACTCGAGAGGTCCCTCCGACTGGGTGCACACCGACCCGTGGCGGGTGCTGCGCATCCAGGCCGAGTTCGTCGAGGGCTTCGGCGCGCTGGCCGAGGTGCCGCGCGCGGTCACCGTCTTCGGTTCCGCCCGCACCCCGCGGGAGCACCCCGAGTACGCCGCCGGCGTGGAGCTGGGCCGGGCGCTCGCGGGCATCGGTTGCGCGGCCATCACCGGCGGCGGCCCGGGCACGATGGAGGCCGTCAACCGCGGAGCCTCGGAGGCCGGTGGCCTGTCGATCGGCCTGGGCATCGAGCTGCCCTTCGAGCAGGGCCTGAACCCGTGGGTGGACCTGGGCGTCAACTTCCGGTACTTCTTCGTCCGCAAGACGATGTTCATGAAGTACGCGCAGGCGTTCATCTGCCTGCCAGGCGGTTTCGGCACCATGGACGAGCTGTTCGAGGCGCTGACCCTGGTGCAGACCAAGAAGGTCACCAAGTTCCCGGTGGTGCTGTTCGGCAGCGACTACTGGCAGGGCTTGTACGACTGGATCCGGGACCGGATGCTCGAAGGCGGCAAGATCGGCGAGCAGGACATGGCGTTGCTGCACGTCACCGACGACGTCGACGACGCGGTGTCGATCGTGCAGGAGGCGTACGGGGCGTGGGAGGCGGCGCATTGAGCACGAACGTGTCGGTCTGCGTCTACTGCGCGTCCGGGCCGGTGCCGCAGCACTACTTGGACCTGGCCGCCGAGGTGGGCCGGAAGATCGCCAAGCGCGGCTGGACCTTGGTCTCCGGCGGCGGCAAGGTCTCGATGATGGGTGAGATCGCCCGCGCGGTTCGCGCCGATGGCGGTCGCACCATCGGCGTCATCCCGCGCGCTCTGGTCGACCGCGAGGTCGGTGACACCGACTCCGACGAGCTGCTGGTCGTGGACACGATGCGCGAGCGCAAGGGCCTCATGGACGCCCACGCCAACGCGTTCCTGACGTTGCCCGGCGGCATCGGGACCTGCGAGGAGCTCTTCGAGGTCTGGACTGCCCGGTACCTGGGCATGCACAGCAAGCCGGTGGTGCTGCTGGACCCCGACGGGCACTTCCAGGGCCTGCTGGACTGGCTCCACAGCATGGTGAGCACCGGTTTCGCCTCGCAGAGCTCGCTGGACGTGCTGACCGTGACCGCCGATGTCGACGAGGCGCTGGACGCCCTGGTCGCCTGAGCGAGGTCAGGACGCGCCGACCGCCGTGCGGATCAGGTGGGTGAGCGCAGGCAGCGGGATGTCCGGGCGGACCTCGCCGAGCACCGGCGCGAGCCGGATCCAGAACGACTGGACGCGGGGAGCGCTGGGCCGCTCGGTGGCCAGCTCGTCGACGAGCTCGGCGAGCCGCCACTTCGCCTCGTCGAGGTCCAGGCTCGGCTCGGGGTGCTGGTCGAGGACCTCGACGAGCGAGTTCAGGTAGACGCGGATCTGGTCCAGGGCGGACAGCTGGGCCGCGTGCTCGGAGTCGTCCCGGCGGTTCGGGGCGCTCCGGGCGAGCAGGCCGGATCCGTTGGTCGTGTCGGCTTCGCGGTCGGCCACGGGTATCGGCTCCTGATCGGATCGGCCGGGGGAGAGCGGGTCTCCGTTTCTCGATCTCCGAGTGTGCTCGGTTCAGCCGATCGGGAGCCTCCGTTCGGGTCCACGCCACCCGAACGGCCGACTCACGTTGTTGTGATTCACATCATGCGGGTCCTGATCGCGAAAGGACCTTCGTCCTCTTGTGTGGAGGCGGTGACAGTGCAGGGAAATATCCGTAGAGTCACTACCTGTGAAGGCTGATGCGCTCCGCGGCCACTTGGACGCCCTGCTCCTGGCCACCCTCGACGGCAAGGCGTTGCACGGTTACGCGATCATCGAGGCTTTGCAGGATCGCAGTGGTGGCGCCCTCGACCTCCCCACCGGCACGGTCTACCCGGCGCTGCGCAGACTCGAGCGAGCCGGTTTCGTGCAGAGCTCCTGGAGCACCGTCGGCGGACGCCAGCGGCGCACGTACCGGCTCACCCAGGCGGGATCCCAGACCCTCCAGGCGGAACGCCGCGCCTGGCGGGAGTTCACCCACGCCATCGAAGGCGTCCTGACCGCCCCGGCCAAGACCTGACGGCCGCCTCAGCGGCGGATCCGTTCCGGTCTCCGGCTGTCTGACGGGCGGTCGGTGGGGCGTGCCACGATTGGTTCGTGGCTAGTGCGCTCATTTACCTGTTCGTGGTGCTGGCGGTCGCGGCCGTGGTGTACCTGCTGGCTTCGCTGGTCTTCGGACGCGGCGAGCAGCTCGCGCCGTTGCCGCCCGGCTCCACGCCCACCCGGCTGCCCTCCGCCGACGTCGAGGGCTCCGACGTGCGCGCGGTCCGGTTCCAGCAGGTCCTGCGGGGCTACAAGGTCGCCGAGGTCGACTGGGTGCTGGACCGGCTGGCCGGTGAGCTCGACGAGCTGCACGGCCGGATCGCGGTCCTGGAGCGCCAGCTCGACGCCGCCGGGCAGGAACTGGACAAGGCCCGCAGCGCGGTGACCGAAGGCGGTGCCGAGGATGAGTGACGGCGCGGCGGTCATCGGCGAGGACGGCCGCGCGCGGTGCCCCTGGGGCGCCGCGCAGCCGGACTACATCGCCTACCACGACCAGGAGTGGGGCTTCCCGCTGCGCGGTGAACCGGAGCTCTACGAGCGGATCACCCTGGAGTCGTTCCAGTCCGGCCTGTCCTGGCTGACGATCCTGCGCAAGCGGCCCGCGTTCCGAGAGGCGTTCGCGAGCTTCGACCCGGCCGCCGTCGCCCGGTTCGGCGAGGACGACCGGCAGCGGCTCCTGGCCGACGCGTCGATCGTCCGCAACCGGGCCAAGGTCGACGCCGCCATCACCAACGCCCGCGCCGTCCTGGAGCTGGATCAGCCGCTCGACGACCTCCTCTGGTCGTTCGCCCCGCCGCCGCGCCCGGACTCCGAACGCCCGGTCAAGCTCGGCGACGTCCCCGCCATCACCGACGAGTCCAAGGCGATGGCCAAGGAGCTCAAGCGCCGCGGCTTCGTCTTCGTCGGCCCCACCACCTGCTACGCCCTCATGCAGGCCACGGGGATGGTCGACGACCACCTCAAGGACTGCTGGCGAGCTTGACCCCCGGCGGTGACGCGATTTCAGTGGAACTCGGGTCCCCGATCTCAGTGGAGACCGGGAACCGGATTTCAGGGGAAGTCAGGTTCCGGACTCCAGGGGAAACGCGTCACCACCGGTGGGTCGGCGGATCAGCGACCGGTGAAGTTCGGAGTCCGCTTCTCCACGAAGGCGGCGACCGCTTCCTTGTGGTCGGCGGTGAGGCCGGCTTCGTTCTGGGCGCCCGCCTCGACGGCCAGCGCCTCGTCGAGGGCCTCGGCGGAGGCGGCCTGGACGGCCTCCTTGATGCGCGCGTAGGCGAAGGTCGGGCCCGCGGCCATCCGCGTCGCCAGCTCCATCGCGACGGTCAGCGCGTCGTCGACGACCTGGTTGACCATGCCGATGCGCAGCGCCTCGTCGGCGGGCACCGGCTGCGCCAGCAGCAGCATCTCCATCGCCCGGCCGTAACCGATCAGCCGCGGAAGCGTCCAGGACGCGCCGGAGTCGGTCGACAGGCCGACGTTGGCGAAGGCCATCAGGAACTTCGACCCGGTCGCGGCGATCCGCAGGTCGCTGGCGTAGGCCAGTGACGCGCCCGCGCCCGCGGCGGTGCCGTTCACGGCGGCGATCACGGGCTTGGGCATGGTCGCCAGCGCCTTGGTGATCGGGTTGTAGTGCTCCTCGACGGTCTTCAGCGGGCTCGGGTCGCCGGTGGACAGGAGCTCGATGTGCTCCTTGAGGTCCTGGCCCGCGCAGAACGCCTTGCCCGAGCCGGTGATCACCAGGGCTCGGACCGAGTCGTCCGCCGCGGCCTCGCGCAGGGCCGTCAGCAGCGCCTGCTTGAGCTCGATGTTGAGCGAGTTGAACGACTCAGGGCGGTTCAACGTGAGCAGCCGCACACCCGCGGTGTCCTCGGTCAGCAGTACGTCGGTCACTCCAAGCTCCTTGCCTTGACGTCCGTTGTGGCGGGTCGCGCGAGCACTTCCACTGTGGACCGCGCGGCCGGCGCGCCGTCCCGGGTGGACGGTGTCCCCGCTGGTCGACGGGATGGCCGCCGCGAGATCGGTGACACGCCGGAGCGAAACGACTCCTCACGGTGATCGCGGAAGCCTCCCGCGATGTGCCGAACGGCGTCGAAACACCCCACACGAACGGTGAGTCTGCCAGCCGTCGGCGATATTCGACCAGCGCACGGGCGACACGAGTTGATCGGTTCGGTTTCGTCCATGCCTCGGGATAGGGGAGAATGGGCGTGGACCCGAACTGGTTGTGGCGACCAGCGGGGGAAGATTTCACGGAGGGAGCACGCTATGGCGGCCATGAAGCCCCGGACCGGTGACGGTCCCCTCGAGGTGACTAAGGAGGGACGCGGCATTGTGATGCGCGTTCCGCTTGAGGGTGGTGGGCGGCTCGTCGTCGAGATGTCGGTCGAGGAGGCCAAGAACCTGGGCGACGCCCTGGAGTCGGCTACCGGCTGAGGCCGCCAGGCGGCTCGGGACGCGCTGCCGGCCGGACCCGGTCACGGCGCCTCCCGGCCGAGGCGACAACTCATGATCACGTCGACGAGTGGCGAGAACGCTTCGCCGCTGTCGGGCCCCGGTGCCGAGCGCGGTGCCGGGGCCCTCGTCGGCACCAGTTCGAGTTCGCACGGCCAGGCCCGTGCAGGAAGGTCTTCTCGTGCCCGGTTCCTCCGTGTTCCGTTCCGCCCAGCCCGCCCGCGGGGTGGAGCCCGAGCTGCCCGTGATCCCGACCGCTCTGGTCGAAGTGGACGTGGTGCAGAGGTGGCGGGACGGAGTTCCTGGCGCGACGGCGGTCTTCGACGGCGAGGCCGGCCCGGACCTGGCCGCTGCGGCCGAACCGTTCTCTGTGGACGCCGAGGTGCTCACCGCGATCGGCGCGTCCGCGTCGGCCGGTGACGCGAAGGCGTTCCCGCTGCGCTCCGGCGGCACCGGCTGGGTCGTCGGCGTGGGTTCCGGCGAGCCGGCGAAGTGGCGCACCGCTGGTGCGGCGCTGGCCCGCTCGGTGCGCGACCGCCTCTCCAACGCCGTCGACGCCGAGTCCGAGCCGGGTGATCTCGGCGAGGCGTCCGACGCCGACTACCTGCAGGTCCAGCTGCCCGCCGACGCCGGTGACGAGCTGGTCGGCGAACTGACCCTCGGCCTGGCGCTCGGCGGGTACCGCTTCAAGGTGACCGCTGATCCCGCGCCGCCGCGCCTGCGCAAGGTCCTGCTGGTCGCGCCGGAGGGCGCCGACGTCGCCGCGCTGCGCGAGTCGGTGCGCCGCGCGCGCGAACTGGCGGCGGCCACCGCGCTGGCCCGCGACCTGGCCAACGCTCCTTCCAACGTCAAGGACCCGGCCTGGTTCACCGGGCTGGCCGCCGAGCTCGCGGGTCCGGTCCCGAACCTGACCGCGACCGTGCGGGACGAGAAGTGGCTGGCCGACAACGGTTTCGGCGGCATCCTCGCGGTCGGCGGCGGTTCGTCGCGCCCGCCGCGACTCCTCCAGCTCGACTACCGGCCGCAGGACGCGACCGGGCCGCACCTGGTGCTGGTCGGCAAGGGCATCACCTTCGACACCGGCGGCATCTCGCTCAAACCCGCCGACGGCATGCACCTGATGCGCACCGACATGTCGGGTGGCGCGGCGGTCATCGGCGCCCTGCTGGCGATCGCCCGGCTCGGTCTGCCGGTGAAGGTGACCGGCCTGGTGCCCTCCGCCGAGAACCACGTCTCCGGCACCGCGTACCGGCCCGGCGACGTCGTCCGGCACTACGGCGGGAAGACCACCGAGGTCGGCAACACCGACGCCGAGGGGCGGATGGTGCTGGCCGACGCCATGGCCTACGCCGTGGACAAGCTCCAGCCCGATCTTCTGGTGGACGTCGCGACGCTGACCGGGGCGATGAAGGTCGCGCTCGGGCTGCGCACCGGCGGCCTGCTGGCCACCGACGACGAGCTGGCCGAGCGGATCACCGAGGCCGGTGCCCGGGTCGGTGAGACCTGGTGGCGGATGCCGCTGCTGGAGGACCACGCCGACGCCGTCGAGGGCTCGCTCTCCGACGTCAAGCAGACCCCGGCCGGCCCCGGTGGCATCACCGCCGCGCTGTTCCTGCGCGAGTTCACCAGCGGTACCCGCTGGGCGCACCTGGACATCGCGGGTCCCGCGCGGGCGGACAAGGACTACTCCGAGGTGACCGTCGGCGGGACGGGCTTCGCCGCTCGCACCCTCGCCGAGCTGGCCGCTTCGCTGGCCTGAGTCGCTCGCCACCGGTGATGACCGGCACGCTCGCGGGCGTCGGTGATCGGTTGGTGTTTAACGTCTAAACCATGGTGTCGGCTGGACGTTTGCGCAGGATCCGGTTCGCGCTGCTGCTCGGCGCGCTGGCCCTGTTCGCCCTGTTCTACGCACCGCAGCCGGTGCTGCCGTAGCTGGCGGACGAGTACGGCCTGAGCCCGGGCGCGGCCGCGCTGCTGGTGTCGGCCGCGACGCTCGGGCTGGCGGTCTCGGCGATCCCGCTGGGCACGCTGTCCGAGGCGATCGGCCGCCGCCGCACCATGATCACGACGCTGGTCATCGCCGAAGCCCTCGGGCTCGTGCTGCCGTGGGTGCACTCGTTCCCGCTGATGGTCGGGATCCGGCTGGTGCAGGGCGCGGCCATCGCCGGGCTCGCCGCCGTCGCGACCGCCTACTTGGCGGACGAGACCGGCGGCGTGCGGCTCGGCACCACCGTCGGCCTCTACGTCGCCGGGACCACCATCGGCGGCATGACCGGCCGGCTGCTCGGAGGCATCGTCGGCGACTTCTGGGGCTGGTCCGGCGGCGTGCTCGCGGTGGCCCTGCTCGCCGCCGTGTGCACCGTCGCGTTCGTCGTCCTGCTGCCGACCGAACGGCACCACCAGCGACAACCTCTGCGGTGGAAACCGCTGCTCGGCGGCCTGAGCGCGGCGCTGCGCGACCCGGGGCTGTCCCCGCCGTACCTGGTCGCAGCGCTGGGCATGGGCAGCTTCGTGACGGTCTACAACGTGCTCGGCTTCCGCATCACGGCTCCGCCGCTGCTGCTGCCCCCGGCACTGGCCGCACTGGCGTTCCTCGCCTACGCCGCGGGCACCGTCACCTCGGCGCTGGCCGGGCGCGCGGCCGATCGCTGGGGGCGCGTGCGGGTGCTGCTGAGCAGCCTCGCGGTCACCGTCGCCGGTCTCCTGCTGATGCTGCCGGACTCGGTGCCGGTGATCCTGGTCGGACTCGTGATCTTCACCGGAGGCTTCTTCGGCGCGCACTCGGTCGCGAACGGCTGGGTCGGGACCCGGGCCTCCAAGCAGGCGCGAGGCCAGGCGTCCGCCCTCTACCAGCTCGCCTACTACGGCGGCAGCAGCATCGGCGGAGTTCTCGGCGGCATCGCCTACGGCGCCTGGGGCTGGTCCGGCATGACCCTCCTGCTCACGGCCTGGCTCGCCCTGGCCGCAATCGCAGTCCTGTTCTCCCGCCCCCGCACCACCCCAGGAGGGTGACCCGATTTCAGTGGACATCAGACCCAGGTTTCCACTGAATCCGGACCCGGGTTTCCGCTGAAATCGGGTCGAGCCGGACGGGTGTGCTCTTGGGGGAGGGGAGGGCGAGGGAGAACGCCTGGTCAGGTGGCGTCTGTGTCGTACGG